>CAADGB010000051.1 GCA_900696455.1 uncultured delta proteobacterium | reverse complement strand
CGCCGCCGGCGGCGACGAAGCGGCCGAGGTCGATGCTGCCCAGGGTGCAGGCCTCGAACGGCAGGAGCGGCTGCTCGCCGCACGGGTTGGTGGCCTCGATGGCGCCGAGCCGGGGCGTGGGGTTGGTGGCCTCGACCCGGTCGATGAAGACCATGCCGGGATCGCCCGAGGTCCAGGCCGCGGTGGCGATGAGGTCGAGCACGGCGCGGGCGTCGAGCTCGCGCACGACCTCGCCGGTGCGCGGGTTGACCAGCGGGTAGCGGAGGCCGCCGGCGGCGGCGGCCATGAACCGGTCGGTCACCGCCACCGACAGGTTGAAGTTGCGCATGCGCGCCGGGTCGAGCTTGATCGAGATGAACTCGAGGATGTCGGGGTGGTCGACGCGGAGGATGCCCATGTTGGCGCCGCGCCGGGTGCCGCCCTGCTTGATGGCCTCGGTGGCGGCGTCGAAGACGGGCATGAACGACACCGGCCCCGAGGCCACGCCGCCGGTCGACTCGACCGGATCGCCGGCCGGGCGCAGGCGAGAGAAGGCGAAGCCGGTGCCGCCGCCGCTCTTCTGGATCTCGGCGGCCCAGCCCAGGGCCGCGAAGATGTCGTGGCTGGTGTCCTCGACCGGCACCACGAAGCAGGCGGCGAGCTGGCCGAGCGGCCGGCCGGCGTTCATGAGCGTGGGCGAGTTGGGCAGGAACTCGAGCGCGCGCATGCGGGCGGCGAAGCGGGCGGCGATCGCCGCGACCTCCGCGGGCGTGGCGCCGAAACGCGCCTCGACGCCGGCCACCGCCGCCGCGACCCGGTCGAACATCTCGTCGGGGGTCTCCACCTGCCCGTCGGGGCCCGGCCGCAGGTAGCGGCGCGCCAGGACGGCGCGGGCCTGGGGCGTGAGCTGGCTCGGCGGCCGGGCGGTCGCGGCCGCGGGGCCGGTGACGAGGGCCGGGCTGGGTGGCGCGGAGGCCATGCGGTGACCGTAGCCTGGATCGTGGCGGTCGGGATCGCGCTGGCCGCGCCCGGCGCCGCGGCGGCCGCGCCCTGCCCGCCGCTCCTGGCCGGCGCCGGCGGCGATGCCGACGCCTGCGCCTGCGCGCCGCCCGCCTTGCCCGAGCTGCGCGCCGCGGCGCGCCGCCACGCCGGCCTCGACGAGATGCCGCGGTGGCGACGGCGGGCCCGGCTGGCCGCCGCCCTGCCCTGGCTGACCCTGCGCACCGCGCGCACCCAGGCCTGGGACGACGAGGTGTACGCCGCGACCCCGGCCGAGATCGGCAACCGCGTCGTGGTCGAGGCGCGGCTGAGCTGGCGCCTCGATCGCCTGCTCTACGACCCGGCCGAGCCCCGCCTGGCCGGCGTCGAGCGCGACACCGCCCGGGCGCGCGCCGCCCTCGACGCCGAGGTCACCGCCCTCTACTTCGCGTGGCGCCGGGCCCGGATCGCGCTCGCCGAGGCCGGGGAGGTCGACGAGGCCGTCGATCCGGCGCGCGCCCTCGACGTCGAGGAGGCGTGGGCCCACCTCGACGCCCGCACCGGCGGCTGGATGTCCCGCCACGGCGCCTGTCCATGAGCCGGTCCCGCCACGGCGCCGACCCGTGACCGGCTGGCGGTATCGCCGCCGGGGCGTGCCCAGGCCCGGCGCCAAATACTTGCCGGCCGTGGCGGGAGGTGTCCAACTGATCGGGGCCCGGCGCCGCGTCGGGCCCGAGAGACCGGATGTCGGCCGAACGCCAGTTCCCGCGCTACGCCATCGGCACCGAGGTCGTGCTCCGGACGCGGAGCGGCGTCATCGCCCGCGGGCGCACCACCAACCTCTCGCGCGGCGGGCTGTGCGCCGACCTCGACGCCGAGCCGGCACGCGGCCAGGCGGTCGAGGTCTCGCTCGCGCTCGTCTTCGCCCGCGACAGCGTGTCCGAGCCGCTGGCGCTCCCCGCCCGCGTCGTGTGGTGCACCGCGCTCGGCGACGTCTGCCAGGCCGGCCTCGCCTTCCTCCCCCTCTCCGCCGACCAGGCGACCTTCCTCGGCATGTTCATCCGCTTCCTCGAGCAGGGGGAGGAGGACGACGACGACCCGGAGGCCGCCCGCTCCCGCTCCCTCCCCTTCGACGTCGAGGGCACGGCCTGACCTGGCCTGACCTGGCCTGACCTCGGTCGCGCCGGCCGGCGCGGCGGTCCCCGGCCGCGAGGGCGCCGTGCTACCAGCACGACATGGCCCTCACCCTGCCCGCCCTCGATCCCGCGACGGTCGCGCCGCGCTCCACCTCGAGCTACCCCGAGCCCTTCGCCTCTCGCGTCCTGCCCCGCGAGAAGCGCGCGCTCGGCCAGGCCCTCGGCCTCACCCGCGTCGGCGTCAACCTGACGACCCTGCCCCCCGGCAAGGAGTCATCGATGCGCCACCACCACACCCTCGAGGACGAGCTGGTCTACGTGCTCGAGGGCGAGGTCGTGCTGGTCACCGACGGCGGCGAGCAGCGCCTCACCGCCGGCACCTGCGCCGGCTTCCCCGCCGGCTCGGGTGACGCCCACCAGCTCGTCAACCGCAGCGACCGCCCCGCGCGGTACCTGGAGATCAGCAACCGCGACCCCGACGACGGCGCCGCGTACCCCGACGTCGACCTCGTCTACCAGAAGGGCCCCGACGGCCGCCCGATCTTCACCCGCAAGGACGGCACGCCGTACTGATCGTCGGCGCCCGGGCGAACGAGGCGAGGCCCAGGTCAGCATCCGACCGATGCCCCGGGGGGCGCCGTCCCCGGTGTCATGCCCCTTACATCGAGCGGCGCGGTTCTCTACAATCGCGGGCGGGGAGCTCGCGGTCGCGCCGCGGGCCAGAGAACCAAGAGCCTCGGAGTCCGCATGCGTTCCTCCCATCGCATCGGGACGGTCGTCGTCCATGTCTGCGCGCTGATCTGCGCGCTGGCCGCGACGACCGCCGCCCAGCCGGTCAAGAACCGCATCTCGGTGATGGTCGACTCGTCGGGGTCGATGCTCATGACCCCCGAGATCGTCACGTTCCCCGAGAGCTGCGTGTCGCTGGGGTGGAACGGCTGCAACGCCACCAGCACCAACCCTTCGCCCGCCCAGGAGTCGTGCAACGCCTGCATGACGTGGACGGTGCGCGTCGACTCCTTCTGCGCCGGGACGTGGGACAGCCTCTGCCGCGATCGGTACGCCGCCTGCTGGCGCGCCTTCACCGGGGCCCCCGCGCCGCAGTGCGGTCAGGTCATCGGCCTCTCCGACGGCATCCCGACCCGCGGCGATGGCTCGTCGCTCACGCCGGGCTGCGACGTCGACGGCGACGGCCAGGCCAACGATAGCCGCATGTACCAGGCCAAGGAGGCGATCCAGGACGTGATCGCCACCTTCGGCGAGGTCGAGTTCTCGCTCTGGCGCTACGCCCAGATCGAGGGCGGCCAGACCTGCTCCACCAGCGCCCAGTGCCCCGACACCCCGGGCGGCCTGAGCGTCCACACCTGCCAGAACGTGGGCGGCACCAACCGCTGCGCGGTCAACAGCAGCATCCTGGACGTGAACGCCAGCACCGCCGGACAGTGCGACCCGTTCACCTGGAACGGCGCGCCGTCGACGTTCTCGTGCGCGTCCTGCTTCGCCTCGACGTCGAACATCGAGAGCGCGGTGTGCGACGCCTACGGGCTCGGCCAGATCCGCACCGGCGGCACCAGCCCGCTCGGCGCCGTGAGCTGCGCGTCCGCGAGCCACCCGTTCATCCTGGAGCACGGCGGCTTCAACAACGCCGGCGCCTGCGACCCCACCGGCGGCGAGCGCCTGGTCGACTTCCCGGCCACCGGCTTCGCCGACAACTACGCCCAGATCTTCTCGTTCATCGATCACCAGCGCCCGGCCCTGGGCACCGACGTCGAGATCACGGCCCAGGGCGGCACGCCCATCGCGGCGTCGCTGCGCGACATGCGGGCGGCGATCCTCGCCAACGCCACCGCCGACACCCGCACGCCGTGCCGCAAGCACCAGGTCGTGTTCCTCACCGACGGCGGCGAGAGCTGCGAGAGCGTGGCCAACGCCGTGAGCGCCGCCGGCACCTTCCAGAACATGTCGTTCACCAACGCCGCCGGCGTCTTCGTCGCCGACTACGACGTGCCGGTCTACATCATCGGCTTCGCGATCTGCCCGCCCGGCAACCAGAACTGCCAGACCCGCCAGGACCTCAACGCCATCGCCGCCGCCGGCGGCACCGGCCAGGCCATCCTGGTCAACAACCAGCTCGAGCTGCAGCTCGCGCTGGCCCAGATCGTCGCCGGCTCGGTGGTGTCGGAGCGCTGCAACAACCTCGACGACGACTGCGACACCCTCGTCGACGAGGACTTCCCGGGCAAGGGCTCGGCGTGCTCGGTCGGCGTCGGCGCCTGCTTCCGCAGCGGCCAGATCGTCTGCACCGGCGACCAGCTCGGGCTCGAGTGCAACGCCACCCCCGGCGCGCCGTCGCCCGAGATCTGCAACGGCATCGACGACGACTGCGACGGCCTCATCGACAACGGCATCAACTGCACCGGCTGCGTGCCGGTGTGCAGCAACGCCGCCGGCTGCGACATCTGCAACAACATCGACGAGGACTGCGACGGCCTCATCGACGAGGACTTCAGCCCGCAGCCGTGCGGCCTGACGACCGGCGCCTGCAGCCCGGGCGCCACCGCGTGCAACGGCGGCGTCGTGAGCTGCCAGGGCGGCCAGGGCCCGGTGCTCGAGGTCTGCAACAACGCCGACGACGACTGCGACGGCTTCGTCGACGGCATGACCCAGCCCTGCTACCCGGCGGCCACCGCCGGCTGCGATCCGATGACCGGCGTGTGCCAGGGCATCTGCCGGCTCGGCACCGAGACCTGCACCCTGGGCGCCTACGGGACGTGCACCGGCGCGGTCACCCCCGGCGTCGAGATCGCCTGCAACGGCATCGACGAGGACTGCGACGGCTTCGACGCCACCGGCGGCCCCGAACAGTGCAACGGCCTCGACGACGACTGCGATGGGCTGATCGACGAGGGCGTCGACCTCACCGATCCCGACATCGGCCAGAGCTGCGGCACGCCGCCGTTCGACGGGGTCTGCCGCCCCGGCACGATCCAGTGCGTCGCCGGCGCCCAGCAGTGCGTCGGCGAGATCGATCCCCAGCCCGAGACCTGCAACAACCTCGACGACGACTGCAACGGCATCGTCGACGACGGCGCGATCCCCGGCTTCGGCGGGCCGTGCGGCTCGAGCACCGGCCGCTGCGAGCCGGGCACGCTCCAGTGCGTCAGCGGCGGCCCGCAGTGCGTGGGTCAGGTCGGGCCGTTCGCCGAGATCTGCAACGGCCTCGACGACAACTGCAACGGCGCCACCGACGAGGCCGACCCCGCGATCGGCACCACCTGCCAGGACCTGCCCGGCGGCGGCACGGTCATGACCGAGACCGGCGAGTGCCGGTTCGGCGTTCGCATCTGCGACTCGGGCGGCCTGGTGTGCGTGGGCGCGGTCGGCCCCACCGCCGAGCTGTGCGACGGTCGCGACAACGACTGCGACGGCATGACCGACGAGGACTTCCCGACCCTCGGCCAGGCCTGCGACAACGGCCAGCAGGGCGTGTGCCGCCAGACCGGCGTGGTGGTGTGCGCGCCCGGCGGCCTGGGCGTGACCTGCACCGCGCCGCCGGGCTCGCCCGGCACCGAGACCTGCAACAACATCGACGACGACTGCGACGGCGAGATCGACGAGGATCCGCTGCCGCTGGTCGGCGAGATCTGCGCGCCGGCGGTGGGCGTGTGCCAGCCCGGCCGCTGGGAGTGCGTCAACGGCGCGCTCACCTGCCCGCCGCCCACCTCCGGCAACCCCGAGGTCTGCAACGGCGTCGACGACGACTGCGACGCGCTGGTCGACGAGACCCCACCGCCGTTGCCGGGCGAGGAGGAGGCGTGCGTGCCGCCCGGGTTCGAGATGTACGGCGACACCGGCGAGTGCGAGTTCGGCCAGACCCGCTGCGTCGCCGGCGGCTTCGAGTGCGAAGGCTACGTCGGCCCGTCGCCCGAGATCTGCGACGGCCTCGACAACGACTGCGACGGCGACGTCGACGACCAGGCGACCTGCCCCTCGGCCGAGAACGTGTGCTTCGCCGGCGAGTGCGTGAACCCCTGCGGCAACACCGAGTTCCCGTGCCCGGTCGACTACGTCTGCCAGGACCTGGCCGGCCCGCCGCCCGGCCGCTACTGCGTGCCCGACCCGTGCCGGGGCGTGACCTGCACCGGCAACGAGGTCTGTGACTCGTCGACCGGCGAGTGCCGCGACCTGTGCGCCAACGTCACCTGCCGCCCGGGCGAGGAGTGCCGGCTCGGCTTCTGCCTCGACTGCTTCGACCTGCCCGCCAACTGCGAGGCCGGCGAGCTGTGCGTCGCCGACGCCATGGGGGTCGGCCAGTGCGTCGACAACCCGTGCGATCCCAACCCGTGCGGCCCCGGCCAGACCTGCAGCAACGGCGAGTGCTCGAGCGACTGCGCCGCCGGGTGCCCGAACGGCCAGCTCTGCGTCGGCGGCGTGTGCGAGGTCGACCTGTGCGACGACGTCCGCTGCCCGGACGGCCAGGTGTGCGACCCCGACACCGGCAACTGCCGGGGCGACCAGTGCGGCTTCACGAGCTGCCTGCCCGGCCAGGTCTGCGTGCCGACCACCGGCGAGTGCATCTCCGACCCCTGCCTCACCACCACCTGCCCCGAGGGCAACGTGTGCGTCGTCGACGGCGGCGGCCGGCCGATCTGCGGCGTCCCCGGCGCCATCGACCCCGAGCGCGTCACCGCGGCCGGCGGCGGCTGCGCCTGCGACGGCGGCGGCGGCGGCGGCCCGCCGTGGCTGGCCCTCGGCCTGCTCGCGCTCCTGTGGCGGCGGCGGCGCCCGGCGCCGGCACGCGGCGAACCGGCGCGCGCCGCGGCGGGAGGTGGGCGGTGATCCGCGCGCTCCTCGTCGGCCTCCTCGTCGGGCTCCTGGGCGCCGCCACGGCCTGCAACGTCAACCCGTACAACCTCGCCGGCGACGGCGGCGGCGGCGGCAGCGGCGACGGTGGCGGCGGCGGGGACGGCGGCGGCGACGGCGACGGCGGCATCGACGCGCCCGACGACGCCCCGACCGACGCCGGCTGCGTGCCCCGGCCCGAGACCTGCAACGAGGCCGACGACGACTGCGACGGCATGATCGACGAGGGTTTCAACCTCGACGCCGACCCGCGCAACTGCGGCACCTGCGGCAACCGCTGCGAGTACGACAACGCCATCGGCGTGTGCAACGGCGGCGACTGCGAGCAGGGCGCGTGCCGGCCGGGCTGGAACGACACCGTCCCCGGCACCCCGGGCTGCGAGTACTTCTGCATCCAGACCAACGGCGGGGTCGAGGTCTGCGATGACCGCGACAACGACTGCGACAACGCCGTCGACGAGGACTTCGACCTCGATGACGACGTGAACAACTGCGGCCGCTGCGGCCACGTCTGCAACCTGCTCCACGCCACCGCCACCTGCAACGGCGGCGACTGCGAGGTCGCGAGCTGCGACCCCGGCTTCGTCGACCTCAACACGGCGGTGCCGGGCTGCGAGTACCAGTGCACGCCCACCAACGGCGGGGTCGAGGCCTGCGACGGCGTCGACAACGACTGTGACGGCGTGGTCGACGACGGTAACCCCGGCGGCGGCCAGCCCTGCGGCACCGACACCGGCGAGTGTAGCGCCGGCACCTTCCAGTGCTCGAACGGCGTCCTGTTCTGCGTCGGCGCCATCGGCGGCACCCTCGAGGTCTGCGACGGCCTCGACAACGACTGCGACGGGGTGGAGGACGACGGCTTCGACAAGCAGAACGATCCGCAGCACTGCGGCGGTTGCTCGCCGTGCGTCGTGCCGTTCGCGGTGGCCGGCTGCGCCCTGGGCGCGTGCACGGTGGCGAGCTGCGACTTCGGCCGCCACGACCTCAACGGCCTGCCCGGCGACGGCTGCGAGTACGCCTGCATCCCCACCGGCGCCGAGGTCTGCGACAACCGCGACAACGACTGCGACGGCGCGATCGACGAGGGCATCGACACCACCTCGGACCCGAGCAACTGCGGCACCTGCGGCCGCACCTGCAGCTTCGCCAACGCCGGCGCCACCTGCGTCAACAGCGACTGCGAGCTGGGCGCGTGCAACCCGAACTTCTACGACCTCGACGGGCTGCCCGGCAACGGCTGCGAGTACGGCTGCGTCCTCACCAACGGCGGCGTCGAGGCCTGCGACGCGCTCGACAACGACTGCGACGGCGTGGTCAACGACGGCAACCCCGGCGGCGGCGTGGCCTGCGGCACCGACGTCGGCGCGTGCGCGACCGGCCTCACCACCTGCTCCGGCGGCACGATCGTCTGCGTCGGCGACGTCGGGCCGGTGGCCGAGACCTGCAACAACGTCGACGACGACTGCAACGGCGTCGTCGACAACGGCTACGACAAGCTGAACGACCCGCGCTACTGCAACGACTGCGCGGGCTGCAACCTGCCCAACGCGGTCGCCGGCTGCGCCGGCGGCGCCTGCACCGTCGCCGGCTGCTACGCCGGCTGGGTCGATCTCGACGGCCTGCCCGGCAACGGCTGCGAGTACAGTTGCACGTTCTCCGGCCAGGAGGTGTGCGACGGCGTCGACAACGACTGCGACGGCCTGGTCGACGCCGCCGACCCCGGGATCCTGACCCCGGCCAACTTCTGCCGCCAGCAGGGCGAGTGCGCCGGCACGACGCCGACCTGCACCGGCGCCGCCGGCTGGGACTGCGTCTACACCGACCCCGACGTCGAGCTCCAGGGCAACGGCGATCCGGTGCTCGAGGAGTCCCGCTGCGACGGCCTCGACAACGACTGCGACGGCGCCGCCGACGAGGTCTTCCCGCTCAAGGGCACGGCCTGCGCCGAGGACGGCACCTTCGGCACCTCGCGCAAGCTCGGCATCTGCCGCGGCACCGGCGCCCTGGTGTGCAACGCCGCGCAGACCGGGCTGGCGTGCAACGTCCCCGCGCCCGGCGCCACGCCGACCAACGAGACCTGCAACAACCGCGACGACGACTGCGACGGCCACGTCGACGAGCCGTTCGACGCCAACGCCCTGCTCGGCGTCCGCGACGTCCGCGTCGGGCCGCTCACGGTCAACGGCCAGAGCGTCGTCATGTACCGCTACGAGGCCTCGCGCCCCGACGCCACCGCCGCCAACCCGGGCTTCATCGAGACCCGCGCCTGCTCGGTCGCCGGCCGCCTGCCGTGGGCCGGCGGCGACTACGCCGAGGTCCGGACCGCGTGCGAGAAGGCCGGCATGCGCCTGTGCCGGGTCACCCGCAACGCCGGCGGCGCGGTCACCTCCGACGAGTGGGGCCGGTTCTGCGAGGGCCCATCCAACCGCGTCTTCCCCTACGGCAACACGTACAGCCCCACCGCCTGCAACGGCAGCGACTACGATCCGGTGCCGGGCGGCGTCAACGAGGACCACGCCATCCCCACCGGCAACCTGGCCACCTGCGAGGCCCAGGACCTGTCGCGCGATCAATCGGGCAACCTCAAGGAGTGGGTCGACGATCCGCGCATCGTGTCGGGCCAGCTCGTGCACACCCTCCGCGGCGGCTCGTTCGACAACCACCGCGACGGCCTGACCTGCGACTTCGATCTGACCGTGGTGCCGACCAGCTACATCTTCCCCAACACCGGCTTCCGCTGCTGCGCGCTGAACTGCGCCGCCGGCTCGAGCGAGTGCGGCGGCACCTGCGTGAACTGGGCGACCAGCAACCAGCACTGCGGTGGCTGCGGCCGCACCTGCGGCGCCGGCACCGCCTGCTCCAACGGCTACTGCTGCCCGACCGGCACCCGCGCCTGCGGCGACGTCTGCGTGCCCAACGCGACGCCCTGTCCGTGACCCCGCGGTTGCCGCTCGATGTCCGATTGGTCGAGCCATCGGCGCGATGACCGCGTAACGGCGTTCGCACCGGGCGCGCAACTACGCAGGAGATCGCGGCTCCAGCCGTCGCTCCCGCCGCAGTCGTGGCCACCGCCGACGTGGTTCCGGAGAGTTAGCGCATGGCACGCGGAGTGCTCCAGATCTCGTCGACATGCGAGGCATGACCATGAGGCAGGGAAGCAGCGAGCGACAGAAGGCCGTCAAGATCCTCGCGCGGTCGCTCTATCGCCAGCTCACGCAGGAGGGCTACGACGACAAGCAGATCGTCGCCCTCGCCACCGAGCTCCTGAGCGAGGTGACCAGCAACATCGCGGCCGAGCAGGTCGCCGCGCGCGAAGCGGCGACGGCACCGGTCGCGATCGTGCGCTGAGCCCGCGGGCTGCCGCGCGTCGACGCGCAGCGCGCGTGACCACGGCGGTATGACCGACCGAGCGCGCTTCGCTCGCGCCGCGACGAGCACGACGACCCGGGACGTCCCGGGTCGTTGCTGTTTTCGGGGTGATGCACTACGTTGCGCGCGCCACCCCCCACGGAGAAGACAGACATGGCCAAGGTTCGGCTCGGCATCAATGGCTTCGGTCGCATCGGTCGCGGCGTCGTCCGCTGCCTCGCGGACGCGCGCGACGCGTTCGATCTCGTCCTCATCAACGATCTCACCGACGTCAAGACCCTCGCCCACCTCCTCAAGCACGACTCGATCCACGGCCGCTACCCCGGCACGGTCGAGGTCGCCGACGACGGGCTGATCATCAACGGCGATCGCGTCGTCATCAGCGCCAAGAAGGATCCGGCCGAGATCCCGTGGAAGGAGCACGGCGTCGACATCGTGATCGAGTCGACGGGCAAGTTCGTCGACCGCGACGGCGCCGGCAAGCACCTGGCGACGGCGAAGAAGGTGCTGATCAGCGCCCCGGCCAAGAACCCGGACGTGACGCTGTGCTGCGGCATCAACCTCGACGCCTACGATCCCGCGAAGCACCACATCATCTCGAACGCCTCGTGCACCACCAACTGCCTGGCGCCGGTGGCCAAGGTGCTCGACGAGAGCTTCGGCGTGGTGTCGGGCATCATGACCACGATCCACAGCTACACCAACGACCAGCAGATCCTCGATCTGCCCCACAAGGACCTGCGCCGCGCCCGCGCCGCCGCCCTGTCGATGATCCCCACCACCACCGGCGCCGCCAAGGCCCTCAAGGAGGTGCTGCCGCGCATGGCCGGCAAGCTGGACGGCATGGCCATCCGCGTGCCCACGCCCAACGTCTCGCTGGTCGACCTCACGGTCCGCCTCGAGCGCAAGGCCACCGCCCAGGAGGTCAACGACGCCATGCGCGCCGCCGCCGCCGGGCCGCTCGCCGGCATCCTCACCGTCTCCGACGAGCCGCTGGTGTCGTGCGACTTCAACGGCGACCGCCACTCGGCCACCGTCGACGCCGCGCTCACCACCGCCATCGGCGATCAGGTCAAGGTCATGGCCTGGTACGACAACGAGATGGGCTACTCGCAGCGCCTGTTCGATCTGGCCCGCTTCGTCGCCGGAAAGCTCTAGGCCATGGCGCTCCCCCACGGCATCGTCCACGTCGAGCAGCTCGCCGTCGAGGGCAAGCGCGTCTTCGTGCGCGTCGACCTCAACGTGCCGCTGACCAAGGACCGGCGCGTCGGCGACGACTCGCGCATCACCGCGGTCCTGCCCACGATCCGCCACCTCATCGACCGCGGCGCCCGCATCGTGCTCGGCTCGCATCTCGGCCGCCCCGACGGCCAGGTCAAGCCCGAGCTGTCGCTGGAGCCGGTGGCGGCCCGCCTGGCCGAGCTGCTCGCCACCGAGGTCGTGCTCGCCGACGAGCCGGCCGGTGACGGCGCGCGCAAGGTGGTGGGGGACCTGCGCGAGGGTCAGCTCGCGTTGCTCGAGAACCTGCGCTTCCACCCCGGCGAGGAGGGCAACGACGACGCCTTCGCCCGCCAGCTCGCCTCGTACTGCGACGTCTACGTCAACGACGCCTTCGGCACCGCCCACCGCGCCCACGCCTCGACCGCGGGCATGGTCCGCCATGTCGGCGTCAAGGGCGCCGGCTACGTCATGGCCAAGGAGATCGACGTCCTGTCGCGGCTGCTCGGCGACATCGACCGGCCGTACCTGGCCGTGGTCGGCGGCGCCAAGGTCTCCGACAAGATCGAGGTCCTCGACGCCCTGCTCGAGCGGGTCGACGCCATCGCCGTCGGCGGCGCCATGGCCAACACCTTCCTCACCGCCCAGGGCAAGCAGCTCGGCAAGAGCAAGGTCGAGGGCGACAAGCTGGCGGTGGCGCGCAACTTCCTGCGCAAGGCCAGCGAGAAGAACGTCACCGTGCACCTGCCCCACGACGTCGTGATCGCCGCCGGGATCGACGCCGAGGAGACGCGGGCGGTCGCGATCGACGCCGTGCCGGCCGACCAGATGGCCCTCGACATCGGGCCGGCCACGATCGAGACCTACCGCGGCGCGGTCACCCGCGCCCGCACCGTGTTCTGGAACGGCCCGATGGGCGTGTTCGAGAAGCCGCGGTTCGCGGGCGGCACCTTCGCGGTGGCCCGCGCCATGGCCGACAACCGCCTGGCCCTCACCGTGGTCGGTGGCGGGGACAGCGCGGCGGCCGTGGTCCAGGCCGGCGTGGCCGACCGGGTCACCCACGTCTCGACCGGCGGCGGCGCCTCGCTCGAGTTCATCCAGGGCCTCGAGCTGCCCGGCATCGCCGCCCTCGCCGCGCCCTGACGCCTGGCTCGCCCTCCGGGCGGCGGCCGCGCCGCCCGCGCGCCCGCGCGCCGGCTCCTGTACAATCCTCCGCAGTGGCGAGCGCCTCCCCGCGCCTGGTGATCCTCGATCCGTCCGGACGCAGCGCCAGCGAGCTGTGCGCGGTCGCCGCCCGCGCCGGCGTGCAGCCGGTGGTCGCCGGCGAGGCGGCCGCGATCGATCCCGCGCTGGCGGCGGCGGTGCTCGTGCCCGCGGCCTCGGCCGGCGACGTCGCGAGCCTGCCGGCGAGCGTGCCGCGCTGGCTCTACGGCGACCTCGAGTCGTCGGCGCGCCTGGCCGCGGCCGCCGTCACCTGCGGCGCCAGCGGGGTCGTGCTCACGCCCACCCGTCCCGAGGTGATCAAGCTCCTGGTCACGCCGCCGGCGCCGGGCGTCGCCGAGGTCGATCTGGCCCGGGCCCGCAGCCTGATCGCCGCCGCCGTCCTCGACGGCGCCGGCGAGCCGACCAAGGACGGCCTGGCCGCGATCGCCCGCGCCTTCGCCGCCGACGACTGCGTCCTGTGGTGGCGCGAGGGCGACGGCATGGCGCCGTGGGGCACGCGCCCGGTCGCCGACTCCGACCAGGCCACGCTCGGCGCCGCCGCCCGCGTCGCCGCCGCCACCGGCCTGACCGTGGTGGCGGCCAGCGCCCGGCGGCCGCTGGCGGTGGCGGCCGCGCCGCTCACCACCGGGCCGCAGGAGGTCGGCGGGCTGGTCGCCGTGGTCGCCGACCGCGCCCGCCGCTTCCTGCCCGCCGAGCTCGCCGACCTCCGCGCGCTGTCGGCGCGCCTGCCCCGCGAGCTCACGTTCCGCGCCGGTCACCGCCGCCTGCTCGTCGAGCACGAGCGCCTGGCCGCCGGCGCCCAGCAAGATCCGCTCACCGGCGCGATGTCGCGGTCGGCGTTCGAGCAGGAGGTCGCCGGCGCGATCGCCAGCGCCTCGCGCCAGGCCGAGGCCCTGGCCCTGGTCCTGCTCGACGTCGTCGGGCTGCGGCGGGTCAACCTCGAGCGCGGCCACAAGGCCGGCGACGCGGTGCTGGCCGCGCTCGCCGCCCGCGTCCGCGCCCACGTCCGCGGCAACGACCGGGTCAGCCGCTTCGGCGGCGACGAGCTGGCGATCCTCTTCCGCGGCACCGACACCGGCCGCGCCCAGCAGGCGGCGCGCAAGCTGGCCGCCCACATCGCGGCCACGCCCATCCCCACGATCGAGGGCGAGGTCTCGATCCAGGTCCGGGGCGCGGTCACCGCGGTCGCCGACGGCGAGCGCTCGGGCGAGGCCGCCTTCGCCCGCCTGCGCCACGCCGCCCGCAGCGCCCGGCCCGGCGCGGTGGTGGTCGCCGGCAACACCCGCGGCCTCGACACCGGCGAGGGCGCGCTCGACGACGCCGCCGCCGGCGTCACCACCGGCACGACGCTGGGCGGCACCTACCGCATCCTCCACGAGCTGTCGCGCGGCGCCATGGGCGTGGTCTACCGCGGCGAGGATCTCGGCCTCGCCCGCCCGGTGGCGATCAAGGTCCTGCGCTCCGACCTGGCCAGCGACGCCCAGCTCGTCGCCAAGTTCCGCGCCGAGGCCGCGATGCTGGCCTCGCTCCACCACACCAACCTGGTCCAGGTCTACTCGCTGGGCGAGCACCAGGGCGACGTCTACTTCGTGATGGAGCTGGTCGAGGGCCAGGCCCTGGCCGAGGTCCTCGACGCCCAGCACGCCGCCGGCCAGTGGCTGCCGTTCGAGGCCCTGGCCCAGATCACGCTCGAGATCGGCGACGCCCTCGACGCCATGCACCACATCGGCCTCATCCACCGCGACGTCAAGCCGGCCAACGTCTTGCTCGACCGCGAGCGCGACCGCGCGGTGCTGGTCGACGTCGGCGTGGCCAAGCGCCGCGGCGACGAGGTCGACGGCGCCGGCACCCCCGGCTACGCCGCGCCCGAGTCGTTCCTCGAGGGCTCGACCGAGTCGCCCGAGACCGACGTCTACGGCCTGGCCGCCACGATGTTCTGCGCGCTGACCGGCCGGCCGCCGTTCGGCTCGGGCCAGCTCATGCAGGTGATCACCCGCCAGCTCCACGATCCGCTGCTCCGGCCGTCGCAGCTCCGCCCCGGCCTCGCCGGCGCCGTCGACGAGGTCATGGCCAAGGCCCTCGATCCCGATCCGCGTCGCCGCTTCGCCTCGGCGTCGGCGTTCGCGCTCGCGCTGGCCCGCGCGCTCGAGCGAGCGCCGCGGCCGGCCGCCAGCGATACCGCCGGCCCGGCGCCGGGCCAGGTCCCGCCGGCGGCGGTGCTCAAGCAGACCGAGCTCCTGCAGGGCGGCGTGCGCCCGGCCTCGGCGTCGACCGAGCACCCGGAGATGGTGCGGGCGGCCCACTTCCGCGTCGCCGCCCGCGTCATCGCCCACCTCGCCGGCGACGCCACGGTGCGGGCGCTGGCCGAGGCCGACCCCGAGCTGGCGATGGCGCTGGCCGCCGACGCCTCGCCGCTGGGCTGGCTGCCGCTGACGCTGCTGTGCACGCTGGTCGAGCGCGCCGCCGCGCACGTCCCCGGCGGCAAGGGCGGGCGCGACGAGGCCGCCGCCGATCAGCTCATGCGGGCGATCGGCCGCAGCACGGTGTCGGCGACGTTCGCCCGCTTCTTCGGCGCCGACCCCGCCACCCTGGGCGTGGTGTCGATGCTCGCGGTGCTGCCGTCGATGTGGGGCCGCTACCACGGCTGGAGCCGGGCCCGGGTGATGAAGCGCGGGCCCAGCGCCGCCGACGTCGTCGTCATGGGCGCCGCGCCGCCGCTGGCGGTGGCGCTGGTGGCGGCCGAGCTGGGCAAGGCCTGCGAGCTGGCCGGCGCCACCGGCGTCACCGTCGAGGCGCAGAGCGACGGCCGCGAGCACCGCTTCGCGGTCGCCTGGCAGCCGGGCGCGGAGGCCGTGGTGTAGAGTCGGCGGCGATGCGCACCCCGTTCGTCGTCGGCAACTGGAAGCTGCACAAGACCATCGCCGAGTCGCTGGCCCTTGTCACCGAGCTCAAGAACCAGCTCGCGTCGCTGCGCGACGTCGCGGTCGGCGTGGCGCCGCCGTTCACCGCGCTCCACGCCGTGGCCCGGCGGGTCGAGGACTCGCCGCTCGTGGTCGCCGCCCAGGACTGCTACTGGGAGGAGAAGGGCGCGTTCACCGGCGAGGTCGCGCCCGGCATGCTGCGCGACGCCGGCTGCGCCTGGGTCATCATCGGCCACAGCGAGCGCCGCCAGCTCTTCGGCGAGACCGACGAGACCGTGGGCAAGAAGGTCCGGGCGGCGCTGGGCGCCGGGCTCGGCGTGATCGCCTGCGTCGGCGAGACCCTGGCCCAGCGCGACGACGGCAGCACGTTCGCCGTGGTCGAGCGTCACCTCGCGGGCGCCGTGGGGGGCCTCGACCCGGCCCTGGCCGAGCGCGTGGTCATCGCCTACGAGCCGGTGTGGGCGATCGGCACCGGGCGCACCGCGACCCCGGCCCAGGCCCAGGAGGTCCACGCCCACATCCGCGCCTGGCTGGGGCGGAGCCTGGGCGCGGCGGCGGCGGCGGCGATCCGCATCCAGTACGGCGGCTCGGTCAAGCCCGACAACGCCGCCCAGCTCCTGCGCGAGCCCGACATCGACGGCGCGCTGGTGGGCGGCGCCTCCCTGGCCGCGGCCGACTTCGTCGCGATCTGCCGGGCGGCGCGGGCCTGACCGGGCTGACCGGGCCGACCGGGCCGTCGCCCGGGCTCAACCCGGCGGGATGACAGGGCAAACCTGCCCGATGAGGCGGCTTGCAACCGGGGAGCCGCTGGGCTAGAAACCACGCTCCCATGTCGACCCTGGTCACGGTCATCCACGTCGTCGTGTGCCTGTTCCTGATGCTGACCGTCCTGCTCCAGCAGGGCAAGGGCGGCATGGGCGGCGCGTTCGGCGGCAGCAACGCCGGATCGGTGTTCGGCGGCGGCGGCGCCTCGGGCTTCCTCCGCAAGCTCACCGCGATCGCGGCCACGGTCTTCATGCTGACGTCGATGACGCTGGCGTTCCTCGCCACCCGCGACGCCGGCGACGCGCTCGAGAAGATCTCCAAGGGCGAGGCCGCCAAGAAGCGCCGCGAGAAGGAGTCGCAGCGCAAGCTGCTCGAGGCCGCGGGCGACGCCGGCGTGATGCCGCTCGACCTCAACGCCGGCGACGGCGGGATGCCGACGCCCGGCGAGCCCACGCTGGGCGTCGATCCGGCGGCGCCGCCGGTCCCCGCGCCCGGCACCGGCCCGGCGATGTCGCCGCCCGCCGAGGAGCCGGAGCTGCCGACCGACCTCGTGCCGCCCGCCGCCGGCTCGGCCGCCCCGGCCGCAGGATCCGCGGCGCCCGCCGCCGGCTCGGCCGCAGGATCCCCGGCGCCCGCCGCCGGCCCGGCCGCCCCGGCCGCGCCGGTGACGCCGTGACGGCCCCCGGCCGCACCTTCCGCTTCAGCAAGCTGCACGGCCTGGGCAACGACTTCCTGGTCGTCGACGTGCGCGGCCTCGACCCCGCCACGGCCCTCGCCATCCAGGATCCCGAGACCGTCCGCCGCCTGTGCGATCGCCAGTTCGGGGTCGGCGGCGACGGCGTCCTCGCGGTGCGGCCGGCGGTGACCGCCGGCGCCACCGCCGAGATGCGGGTGCTCAACGCCGACGGCAGCGAGGCCGAGATGTGCGGCAACGGCATCCGCTGCGTGGTCAAGGAGCTGTGGGAGACCGCGGGCGCCGCCGCCGGCGAGCGCCTGATCGTCGACACCGGCGCCGGCCCGCTGGCGTGCGGCGTCACCGTCGAGGACGGCGCGGTCACCTGGGTCACGGTCGACATGGGGCGGCCTCGCCTCACCCGCGCCGAGATCCCGATGACCGGCCCCGCCGCCGAGCGCTGCGTCGACCAGCCCATCACCATCCCCGGCGACGATCGCGAGCGGCGGGTGACGGCGGTGTCGATGGGCAACCCCCACGCCGTGATCTTCGTCGACGACCCCGCCCTCGCCCACGAGCTGGCCACCACCGTCGGCCCGGCGCTCGAGCGTCACGCCTGGTTCCCCAACAAGACCAACGCCGAGTTCGCCCACGTCGCGTCGCGCACCGAGATCGAGCTGGTGGTGTGGGAGCGCGGCTGCGGCATCACGCTGGCGTGCGGGACCGGCGCGTGCGCCACCGCGGTCGCCGCCTGCCTCACCGGCCGCGCCGACGTCGGCGTCGAGCTCACGGTGCGCCTGCCCGGCGGCCCGCT
>CAADGB010000050.1 GCA_900696455.1 uncultured delta proteobacterium | reverse complement strand
TGGGCCGCCGCCGGCGCGAGCGCGGCGGGCGCGGTCAGCGCCGCCAGGCCGACGAGGACGGTGGTGCGGGGGGGCCAGGGCACGCGCGCCGATCCTACGCGCCGCTCCGCCGGGCCGCCAGCCCGCGCGCCGGATGCGGCATGCGAGCGCACCGCCACGGCGGGCGGCCACCGCTCGCGCGGCCGCGCGGCGAGGGAGTACGCTCGGGCGCAGGATGCCCACGCGCGCGTTGACCCCGAGGCTCGCCCGAACCTTCGCCCTCGCTCTCGCTCTCGCCCTCGCGTCCGGTCTGGCCGCCTGCGGCGGCGCCGCCACCTCACCCGCGGCGAGCCGCTCGACGGCGGCGGCGACCGTGACGGCGCCCGTGCCCGCGGCGGCATCGACCGCGCGCGCGGGCGATCGCACGCCGTACACGTCGTTCCCGCGCGAGGGCAGTCGCCTGATCCTGCCCGGACCGATCGTGTTCGCCACCGGCGGGGCCACGCTCGACCAGGAGGCCAGCGCCGCGGCGCTCTGGTTCCTCCACGACTACCTCGTCGCCTGGCCCCAGATCACGCTCCTGCGCATCGAGGGCCACGGCGATCAGGCGGGTGACGACGCGCTCATGCTCACGGGGGAGCGCGCGCTGCAGGTGGGGCTGTGGCTGGTCGACCGCGGCGTCGCCTGCGATCGCCTGATGGCGGCGGCCTTCGGGGACACCAAGCCGGTGGCCAGCGCGGACACGCCGGAGGGCCGGGCCCGCAACCGCCGCATCGAGGCGGTGGACGCCCAGCTCCGGGGCAAGGCGATCGGGGGCATGCCCGTCGACGGCAGCGCGCCGGCCGCGATCATGGTCTGCGAGTAGCGCGCACCGACCAGGCGCGCCGGGCCTTGCCTCGCGCCCGGCGGCGGAGTATCCCGGCTCGCGGAGGATCATCATGGCGCAGACGTCTCAGCTCCGGACCATCGAGACCGTCGAGAACGAGGCCCAGCGGGTGTGGAAGCTCCAGCGCGAGGCCTACCTCCGCCACCCGTACCCGTCGTACGAGGAGCGCCTGGACAACCTGCGCAAGCTGGACCGGGTGCTGGTGGCGAACCGCCACGCCATCGCCGAGGCGATCAACGCCGACTTCGGGCACCGCGCCTTCGAGGAGTCGATGATCGCCGAGCTGTTCACCTCCGTGGACGGCATCCGCGACGCCACCCGCCGCCTGAAGAAGTGGATGGCCCCGCAGAAGCGCCACGTCTCGGTGCTGTTCGCCAGCGGCCACAACCGCGTCATCCCCATGCCCAAGGGCGTGGTGGGCATCGTCTCGCCGTGGAACTACCCCCTGTTCCTCACGATCAGCCCGCTCACCAGCGTGCTGGCCGCCGGCAACCGCGCCATGATCAAGATGGCCGCGAACTCCCAGCACCTGTGCCGCCTGCTCGCCGACAAGCTGGGCGCGGTCTTCCCCGAGGACGTGGTGGCGGTGCTGCCCGGCGTGCGGGGTCAGGACTTCTCGGCCTTGCCCTACGACCACCTCATCTTCACCGGCTCGGCCGACGCCGGCCGCACCGTGATGAAGGCGGCGGCCGAGAACCTCACGCCGGTCACCCTCGAGCTGGGCGGCAAGTCGCCGACCATCATCTGCCACGACTTCGACATCGACGAGGCGGCGTCGCGCATCCTCTACGCCAAGTTCTTGAACGCCGGCCAGACCTGCCTGGCCCCCGACTACGTCATGCTGCCGGAGCCGCGCCGCGACGCCTTCGTCGCCGCCGCCCGCCGCATCATGCCGGCGCGCTATCCCGATCCGGGTTCGTCCCAGTACACCTCGGTGATCGACGCCCGGGCCTACCGGCGGCTGCGGGCCGCCCGCGACGACGCGCGGGCCAAGGGCGCGGAGATCGTCCCGCTGGTGCCGTCGGCCAGCTTCGACGACGAGCTGCGCAAGTTCCCGCCGCACCTGATCCTGGGCGTCACCGACGACATGATCGTGATGCAGGAGGAGATCTTCGGGCCGCTCCTGCCGGTCAGGACCTACCGCAACCTCGACGAGGTCATCGCCTACGTCAACGGCCGCGATCGGCCGCTCGGCCTCTACGTCTTCACCGACGACGCCGCCACCGCCGACCGCCTGCTGTACGCCACGCTCTCGGGCGGGGTGACGATCAACAACTGCATGCTGCACGTGGCGCAGCACGACCTGCCGTTCGGCGGGATCGGGGCCAGCGGGATGGGCCAGTACCACGGCCACGAGGGCTTCCTCGAGTTCTCCAAGCTGCGGCCGGTCTTCACCAACCCGCGGCTGCCCATCCTCGATCTCTTCTACCCGCCGTACACCCGGCGCCACCGCGCCATCCTCGACTTCCTCATCCGGTTCAAACGCTGATCCGGGCGCTGATCCGGGCGCTGATCCGGGCGCTGATCCGGGCGCGGATCCGGGCGCGGATCCGGGCGCGGATCCGGAGGAGGTCCCGGGGCGCCGGTCAGGTGCGCCGCGACAGCAGGAGCCGCTCGAGCGCGAGGCCGGCCGCTCGCGCCGCCACCGCGACGTGCTCGTCGAAGGCGTGGCGCTGGCGGCCGTCGGCGTAGATCACGCCGACGACGCGATCGCGGACCGCCACCGGCACCGCCACCATCTCGTCGGTGGTGGAGCCGAAGAGCGCGCGCACCAGCTCGCGGCTGACCGGATCGGAGATGGGGCCGCGGTAGGGGAGGCGGGTGCCGACCACGTCCTGGAACACCGACGGCGCGGACAGCGAGAGCCGGGCCTGGGGCCCGGTCGGCGGCGGGGTCTGCATGAACGCGGTCAGCTCGCCGGCCTTGCTGACGAGGAAGGCGACCCGGTGGTGGCTCTCGCCGACGAAGTCGACGAGCAGGGCGATCACGTGATCGCGCGAGGTCGCCTGGTCGAAGGTGCGCAGCGCGTCCACCAGGCGGGCGGCGGCGGCCTCGAGCGCGCGGGCGTGCTCGGCGGCGTCGGGCGGGATCGAGGTGGCGCGCGGCCGCGCCTCGGGCGGCGCGCCCACGAGCAGGGGGGCGGAGCCCGGATCGTCCTCGTGGACCGGGATGCTGCCGGAGGCGGTGTCGTCGGGGGGGACGGTCGCGCCCAGGAACGGCGGCGGGATCGTGGTGCCGGGCGGACCCCATCCGTCGTCGAGGTCGTCGGTGGAGCCGCGGGTCTCGACGCGGCGGGTCTTGGCCTCCTCGTCCTCGCTGACCGCCGCCGGCACGGCGTCGCGGTCGTGGGGGGACGCGGCGGCGCCCGCGGGGGGCGGCGCGGCGGCGGGCGTGAGGCCGGTGCGCGCGCGACCGGCGCTCGCCGGCGACGGTGGAATGGGCCCGAGGGCCGCGAAGGCGCCGATGCCGAGCTGGGTGCGCTTCTCGCGCCGGCGCTCGCCGCCCCGCTTGCGGGCGACCAGCAGGATCGGCGCCGACGGCTCGTCGGTGGTGAGGGGCTCGGGGGCGGCCTCGGGCGGCGCCGCCGCGGTCCCGGCTTCGGGCGTCGGCGCGACGGCGCCCGGCGCCGCGGCCGCGTCGGGCGCGGCGGGCGCGGCGGGCGCG
>CAADGB010000049.1 GCA_900696455.1 uncultured delta proteobacterium | reverse complement strand
GGGGCGGCCGCCGGCGAAGGCGCCCGCGAAGACCGGGCCGGCGAAGGCCACGACCGCGCGCCCGCGACCGATCCCGTTCGGCCAGCCCGGCGGCGTCGGCGGACCTCCGCTGCGCGGCGGCAGCGGAGGCGGTGGCGGGCGCCGCGGGCGGCGGTGACCGACGTGCCCGACGTGCCCGACGTGCCTGGCTCGGCGGCCGACGCCCCGTCGCCGGCGACCGCGCCCACCCGCGCGGCGACGACGGCGCTCGCGCCCTTGCGCATCCTCCTGGTCACGCCGCCCATGACCCAGCTCAACACGCCGTACCCGGCGCCGGCGTACCTGACCGGCTTCCTGCGCCAGCACGCCGCCGCCCGCGGGCTCGAGGTGACGCAGGCCGATCCGGCGATCGAGCTGTTCCTCGCCCTGTACTCGCGCGCCGGCGTCACCGCCCTCGCCGAGCGCCTGACCGCGCGCGCCGCGGCCCGGGTCGGCGCGCGCGGACGGACCCGGCTCGCGCCCTCGCTCGCCCACTTCCTCGACGCGCACCCGCGCTACGCCGCCACCGTCGACGCCGTGATCCGGTTCCTGCAGGGCAAGGATCCGAGCCTGGCCCTGCGCATCGCCGGCCGCGAGTGGCTGCCCGAGGGCCCGCGCTTCGCCGCGATCGATCCGGCGCTCGCCGCCGAGCCCGGCGCCGATCCGCTGGGCTGGGCCTTCGGCGAGCTCGGCGTCCACGATCGCGCCAAGTACCTCGCCAGCCTCTACGTCGACGACCTGGCCGACGCCATCGCCCACGAGGATCCGCACTTCGGCCTGTCGCGCTACGGCGAGAAGCTGGCGGCCAGCGCCGCCACGTTCGACGAGCTGGCCGCCGCGCTCGCCGCGCCGCCCACCCTCGTCGACGAGGAGCTGGCGTCGATCACCCGCGGCCTCGTCGCCCGCCACCGCCCCGACCTGCTGGCCCTGACCGTGCCGTTCCCGGGCAACGTCTACGGCGCGCTGCGCATGGCGCAGACCGTGCGCGAGGTCGCGCCCGCCACCCGGATCGCGCTCGGCGGCGGGTACGTCAACACCGAGCTGCGCGGCCTGCGCGAGCCCCGCCTGTTCGACCTCGTCGACTTCGTCACGCTCGACGACGGCGAGGCGCCGCTGCTGGCGCTGCTCGATCACCTGCGCGATCCGGCGCGGCCGCTCCTGCGCACGTTCGTCCGCGACCGCGGCGCGGTCGCGCTGCGCACCACCGACACCGTCCACGACGTCCCGGCGGCGCTCGCCGGCACGCCGACGTACGCCGGGCTGCCGCTGGACCGCTACGTCTCGGTGGTCGAGCTGCTCAACCCGATGCACCGCCTGTGGTCCGACGGCCGCTGGAACAAGCTCACCGTCGCCCACGGCTGCTACTGGAAGAAGTGCAGCTTCTGCGACGTCACCCTCGACTACATCGGCCGCTACGACGCCATCGCCGCCGACGTCCTCGTCGACCGTATCGAGGCCATCGTCGCCGAGACCGGGCAGACCGGCTTCCACCTCGTCGACGAGGCGGCGCCGCCCGCCGGTCTGCGCGCGCTGGCCGAGCGCCTGCTCGCCCGCGGCGTGACGATCACGTGGTGGGGCAACATCCGCTTCGAGAAGACGTTCACGCCGGCGCTGTGCCAGCTCCTCGCCCGCAGCGGCTGCGTCGCGGTCTCCGGCGGCCTCGAGGTGGCGTCCGACCGCCTGCTGGCGCTCATGAAGAAGGGCGTCACCGTCGAGCAGGTCGCGCGCGTCACCCGCGCCTTCACCGACGCCGGCGTCATGGTCCACGCCTACCTCATGTACGGCTTCCCCACCGAGACCGAGCAGGAGACCCTCGACAGCCTCGAGCGCGTGCGCCAGCTCTTCGCCGCCGGCTGCCTGCAGTCCGCGTTCTGGCACCGCTTCGCCGCCACCGTCCACAGCCCCATCGGCCACCGCCCCGACCTCTACGGCATCCGCCTCACCCGCGCGCCGGCCGTCACCTTCGCCGAGAACGAGGTCCCGTTCACCGACCCCACCGGCGTCGACCACGATCGCCTCGGCGCCGGCCTGCGCAAGGCCCTCTACAACTACATGCACGGCCTCGGCCTCGACGACGACGTCCGCCGCTGGTTCGACGGCGGCCGCCGCGTCCCCGCCCCCCGCGTCCCCCGCGACCTGATCGCGCGCGCGCTGGGCGAGGTGTGACGGCGGCGTGGCAACCTCGCGCACCCCCGGCATTCCTCTGAGCTGGCGGACCCGAGTTGAGATACCCTGCCGCCATGCGCTCAGCCCTCCTCGGGACTTGCGCCGGCCTCCTCCTCCTGGCCGCGTGCAAGTTCGACGAACTGCCTCCGATCCAGGACGACGCGTCCGATGACGCGCGCACCGATGGCCCGGAGGCCGATGCCGCCGGTGACGCCAACCCAGATGTCGACGCTCGGGAACCCGGCGCGCGATGCGACACCGTGCCCGCGACCTGCGGCCCGGCGAGCAACGAGAGCTGCTGCGCCACGGCCACGACGATCCCCGCCGGAACGTTCCTGCGCAGCTACGACCTGGCGGCCGATGCCTTCAATGACATGAACTACCCGGCGTCGCTGTCGAGCTTCGTCCTGGACAAGTACGAGATCACGGTCGGTCGCTACCGCGTGTTCCTGGAGTCCGGATACGGTACCCAGGCTCGTCCGCCCGCAGACGCCTCGGGAGCCCATCCCACCGTCTCCGGCTCCGGCTGGCACGCCGCCTGGAACAGCAACCTCCCGACGGACACCGCGGCGCTGAGGGCAGCCCTCAAGTGTCGCCTCGAGTATCAGACGTGGACGGACTCGCCCGGCGCCAACGAGAACAAGGCCCTCACCTGCCTCTCCTGGTACGACGCGATGGCGTTCTGCATCTGGGATGGCGGCTACCTGCCCACCGAGGCCGAGTGGAACTACGCGGCCGTCGGGGGCGATGCTCATCGCACCTACCCGTGGTCGAGCCCGAGCGACTCGACGGCGATCGACTGCACGCAGGCCAACTTCAACCCCGGCACTCCGTGTGTCGGTCTCGTGAGTCGGGTTGGTAGCCAGTCGCCCACGGGCGACGCTCGCTGGGGCCACTCGGACCTCGCCGGCAACGTCTGGGAGTGGACGCTCGACGCGTTTGTCGACCCGCTCCCACTCCCCTGCAGCAACTGCGCGAGCGTGTCCCCGACCGCGACCCACCGCGTCCATCGTGGTGGCAGCTTCTTCTACGATGGGGTGGCCTCGCGTGGGGCACGCAGGGAGGCGGCACTCCCGGCGGTTCGTACCGGCGACCGAGGCGCGCGCTGCGCTCGAACCCCCTGACGCCGGCGCCACAACGGCGAGTGAGGGGCTCGCGCGGCCTCAGCTCGGCCGTCTCGCCTCGAGCACCATCGGCGTCACCCACGTCGGCGGCACCGCATCGAGCACGCGGCCGGCGCCGAGGCGATGCATCGCCAGCGCCGCCCGTCCGGTCCATCCCTGCCGCCGAACGAAGGCGGGATCGACCGTCAGCCGGTCGAGGGTCTCGGTCAACACGCCCGGACGGAAGCGAAGCTCGAGCCCGTTGCGGTGCGCGAAGCGCGCGACGTCCCCCGCCGTGATGAAGTTCAGGCTCTTCCAGAGCGCCTCATCACGAATCCGCGGCAGCAGGAAGCGTGTCAGCGCTGGCAGACCTGGGATCAGCGGGATCGCGTAGTGGGGCTCGTAGGGGATGCGGTAGTTGGGGCACGTATGGAGCATCCTGCCGCCGGGCGCGAGCACCCCGGCGAGCGCGTCCAGCGACTCGTCCAGGGGATGACAGTGCTCGAGCACGTTGACCGAGAAGATGAGGTCGAACGCGCCATCGGCGGCGACCGTCAAGTCTCGAGCTGCCTTGCGCACCAGCGGCACGGCCGCCGGTGGGTAACGCGCAGCGAGCTCCGCCGCGACGCTGTCGAACAGATCGAAGCCCTCGATCAACGGCTCGATCGCGACCACGCGGGCCCCCGAGGCGTGGAGGATCCCGGCGACGACACCGGCACCCGCCCCGACCTCGAGGATCCGGTCCTCGACACGAATCGGACCGAGGCTCTCGAGCAGCCGTAGCGCCAGCTCGGCCTCCGAGCGGATGTCGGCCAGACGCGAGACCACGGTCGCCGTCGACGCACCCGCGCGGCGACCGACGGCCTCCGCAAAGGAGGGCGTGGAGAGGAGCTCCAGGACCGGACCCGGCGCGATCACGAGCGCGGTGGATGACATCGAACGGTAGCCTACTCGTCGTGCGCCGCGAGCGGCACCTGCCTCGATCGACCCGGCGCCCGAGCCGGCGGCATCGCGCCTGTGCCGATCCCGGGGCCGCGCCGTCATCGGGGCCCGGTAACGCAAGCGGTCAACGTGGCCGACGCGGAGAGCGTGCGCGCCTGCGGGCAAGCGCGACGAGCAACAGCAGCGCGGTCGCGACGGCGGCGGCGCCCGGGTGCCGACCGCGGCGTGTCGAGCAGCCGCCGTCGTCGGGTGACCCGGGCTGCGGCTCGTCGTCCCAGATGGAGACGGTCGCGCGCGGACCGTAGTTTCCGTTCAGGTCGACGGCACGGATGTGGAGCTCGAAGGCGAAGAGGTAATCCTCGGGGGTGAAGTAGAGATAGAGGTTGGGGCTCCCCGGGTAGGGCCTCACCGGACCGGGCGGCACCGACAATCCCCACGGCGGCTCGCCCGCCGCGACCTCGAGCACGTAGCCGACCGGCGCCTGGTCGTCGGTCGCCGACACCGCGATCCGGACCCATGCCATATCGATGCAGGTGTCACCCGGACCCGCCCAGTGGCGCTCGACCTCGAACCCGGACACCGTGACGACGCTCGGCGGCGTCACGTCGCCAGGGATCGGGTCGCCCGTGTGCGGGGAGTTCGTGAACGGGGTGCACGCCTCGGCGCGCTCGGGCGCGGGCGCCACGAGGAGCGTGAGCATCGTGGCGGCGGCGACGGCGGCGAGACGATTGGGGCGCATGGGACCACCTTAGTATGCCTCCGGCACGGCCGCGCGCGAATGCCACCCACCGTGCCGGACACCACACGATGCGAAGTCGGCGGCGACCCTCAGATCGGGGTCTCCGCGTCACGGCAATCCTTCGCATCGTCTGCAGCGTCCTGGTCACATGCAACTTGATCATGGTCCCTCCCCTTGGGTCCCTCCCACGCTAGCGTCGCGCGCTCCACCTCGCCTCGCACGAAGATGCGAGGCGCGCAGGAGACCCCCCGTTGACCAGCCCGGCACGGCTCAGAGCGTGCTGCCATCGGCGAGATGGGGCAGGACGAGCTCACGCCGAGAGAGCTGGATGTACTGGAGTTGCTCGCGCTCGGACTTAGTTACCAGGCAGTGGCACAGACCCTTGGTGTCACCGCGAACACCGTGCGCACGCACGTCCGCGCCCTCTATGCCAAGCTCGGCGTCAACTCGAAGACCGCCGCGGTTATCACGGGAGTGACCCGGGGGCTCATCGGTATCGAGGAACGAGCCCACGGTCGAGAAGCCGGCAGACGGTGAGGTCGAGGTAGCCGCGCATCCGTGACCGCGCGGGCGCCCGCGCCCTGGCCTTTCCGCGGGAACGGGCTAGGCCTTGGCCGCCATGTGCACCGAGCACGTCCACGACCGAGGAGGCCCGCCGTGAAGGTCGGCGTGGTCCCCAAGCCGACGGATCGGCTCGTGCCGACGCCCATCGTCCACCAGACCGCGTTCTGGGGGCGGGTCCAGCGCCGGCTCGGCTTCGCGATCGAGGCCTTCGACCTGGCGGTGCAGGCGCCGGCGAGGGTCGCGACCGACGTGCCCGCCGCCGACGCGCGCCCGCCGTCGGCCCACGGCGACGTGCTGGTGCTGCGCGCGCCGCTCGCCGACGGCACCGAGTGCGCGTACGTGCCGTTCGGGCCCGAGCTCGCCCCCGAGGCCGACGCGGTCGGCACGTTCCTGGAGCGGCTGTCGCGCGAGCTCCGCCCGCTGCTCGGACCGAGGTGCGCCTTCATCCGCTGGGACCTGCCGTGGACGTCGCTCCACGCCCGGGAGCCGGACGACTTCGCCGACGACGGGCAGTGGCGAGGGCCGCCGGCGCCCCGCCTGCGCGAGCTCCGCATGAACTTCGGCACCCGCGATCACAACCTGTGGAAGGCGCCGCGCGATCTGCTGCCACCCGACACTCTGCTGGTCGACCTGACCGCGTCCGGGGACGCGCTGCTGGCGCGGATGCGGCCGACGACCCGCCACAACATCCGGCGGGCCGAGCGCGGCGGCGTGGTCGTGCGCGAGGGCACCTCCGCCGACCTGCCGGCCTGGCACGCGCTGTACGTGGAGACCATGGCGCGCAACCAGCTCGAGCCGCTGCCGCTCGCGCACTTCGCGACCGTGCTCGACGAGCGCGCCGAGGGCTCGGCGTCGCCGGTCGTGTCGCGCCTGCTGCTGGCGCACCACGACGGCCGGCTGCTGGCCGGCCTGGTCCTGGCGCTCGCGCCGACGCGCGCCACGTACCTCTACGGCGCCTCCACCCGCGCGCGCGCCGAGCTGATGGCGTCGTACGCGCTGCAGTGGGCGGCGATCCGTCTGGCCCGCGCCCACGGCTGCCGCGACTACGACCTGTTCGGGGCGGCCCCGCGGCGCGACCCGCACCACCCGCTCGCCGGCGTCCACCGCTTCAAGGCCGGCTTCGGCGGCCGCCTGGTCCACCGCGAGGGCTGCTGGGACTTCCCGTACGACGAGCCGACCTACACCGCGTGGCGCACGTTCGAGCAGGCCCACGTCGCCAGCCGGGCGATCGGCCAGCCGGGCGCGTGAGTCGCCGCCCGCGCCGCCGGCGCCCGTGGCGGCCGCTGACCGGCGAGCCGTCCTCCTGCGCCCGCGCTCGGCCCCCGTGCCCGCCGCGGGGCCGTATGCTGTCCGCCGTGCCGCGCCCGCGCTCAGCTCCCGTGACCGCCGCGCCGGCCGCCGCC
>CAADGB010000048.1 GCA_900696455.1 uncultured delta proteobacterium | reverse complement strand
GGCCCTGCGCGTGGCGGCGGGTGGCTTCGCGGCGGGCGTGCGCGTGGCGGCGGGTGGCTTCGCGGCGGGCGTGCGCGTGGCGGCGGGTGGCCTCGCGGCGGGCTTGCGCGCGCCGGCGGGGGTGCGCGCGACCTTCCGTGGGGGCATGCCCGCACTGTCGCATGTCGGACCAGGCGCGCGGAGCAGGCCGGCAGGCGACCGCTGGCGCTCACCCCCGGTCCCGGCGCGGCCCCCGGGCGAGGTGTCGGGTGGGAGCGCGCTCTGGCGTCGCCGCGCCGCGCGCAGCGAAGTCCTCGCAACGAGATCGCGAGGCCATCCAGCGCACGGGCGGGGCTCGCGCGTCGCGTTCGCCTCAGAGCCTGTCATCGAATCGATGCCAGGCTCTCCTTCGATCGATCGACCTCGCCCGCAGACGGGCTCGTCCGATCTCATCCGGACCAGAGCCGCCTCGCTGCGCTCGGCTCAGTCCCTGGAAGTGTCAACCTCTCGACGGGGAACACCGTACTCGTGGGCGCGGCGCCTCCTTGACGCGACGACGCGCCTGTCCAGTCCAGAACCAATCAGCGCCCGCGCGTCGGATGCCGGCTCGTGTGCCTCACCTGGACGATCCAGACCTGCTGCGTGGACTCGTGGAGCTGATACGTGACGCGGTACCTCGAACGTGGGAGGACCACCACGCGTACCTCGCCACGCAGAGAATGCGTGGCGCGAGTCCCGATCTCGGGATGCAGCTCGAGCAGGTCCAGCGCCGCCGTTGAGCTCGCGATCGAAGAGGAGCGGCGCAGCGCGACGGTGCTTCCGCCACCACCGTGACGCACGCTCGATCGAGAGCATCGCCGACGCGGCGATGCGGATCTCGAACGTGCCCGGCATCTACCTGCGGCGAAGGAACGAGCGCGCGCGATCCGCGTTGACGAAGTTGCCCGCGTTGATCTCGCCGATGCCGCGCGAGACCTCGGCCTGGTCCGCGGTGTCGAGAACGATCGACTCGTCGTCCTCATGCACGACGACGGTCAGCCGCGCACCCTCGGGGAGCTTCGCCCGGGTGACTACCGTGCCTTTGACGACGGTGGCGCTGACGGCGCGCATGAATCTCATGCAAGCACGAGGCGAAAAGCAAGCAATATCAATGCGGTGGAGGCGCCGGGAGTCGAACCCGGGTCCGGAGGCGCTTCGGCAAGAGGCACTACGCGTGTAGCCATCGCTCGTCTTGTCTGGCCCCGGCGAGAGGTGGATGGCAGCCATCACCGGCGCGAGTCGATCCTGATTCTCACCAGCCGGGCGATCGGCGCTCCCGGCTGGCCAGCCTGATTGTGTCGGTGTACCTGGGCCCCAGGCGGAGGCTCAGGACACCGTCGCTACCTGAGGTTGATCAGGCGGCGAGAGCAACGGCGTTATCGTTCGCAGTTGCAGGGTTGCCCGTTTTTACGTGGCCTCGGGCGCCACGACGCGCGTCTCGTACGTCTACGTCCCCGTCGAAACCGTTTCGCCCCCTTGTCAGAGTACAGCCGGCCCATGGCTG
Source organism: uncultured delta proteobacterium (assembly GCA_900696455.1). Taxonomy (GTDB): domain Bacteria; phylum Myxococcota_A; class Polyangia; order Haliangiales; family Haliangiaceae; genus UBA2376. The sequence continues at coordinate 51,862 of CAADGB010000048.1, read as the reverse complement.
GACCGGTGGGACAATATGGGGCCGGGGGGACCGGGGGTCAAGGTGCGGCGGCCGGGCGTGGGCGGCCCCCCGGCGCCGCGGCGCAAGCCCGCGGCCCGCGGCTGCGCGGTCACAGCGGGACCCGGTAGACTCGACCGGCTGATGAACCCCGACGCGCTCCGTACCCTCCTCGAGGCCGCTGGCCACGGTGACCACGCCGAGGCCGTGGCCGCGCTGCTCCAGCCCTCGTATCGCATCTCGGCCACCGCCCTGGCGGGGCGGCCGGGCACCTTCCGCCAGGCCGAGGACGAGGACGGGACGGACCCGGAGGCGCTGGCGAAGTACGAGGCGGCGCTGGCGGCGCTGCCGGTCGGGGCGTCCCGGTTCGGCGGCGTGCCCGACCTGCCGCCGGGAGCGAGCTGGCCCGAGCGCGACGGCGTGCCGATGGAGTTCATCGCCCAGCTCCGGCTGGCCGACGTGGCCGCGGCCGGCGCCGACGAGCGGCTGCCGGGGCAGGGCAGCCTGCTGTTCTTCTACAACAGCCAGTGGACGACCTCCGACCAGGACGCGGACGCGGCGTGCTGCGCGGTGCTCTACCACGACGGGCCCGACGACGCGCTGGTGCGGGCGGCGCCGCCGCGGGTCGAGTGGAAGAGCGAGTACGCCGACGTCACCCAGCTCGCGCCGTTCCTGCACGGGCTGGCGTCGCTGAGCTTCGCGCGCACGGCGTCGCTGCCGGGCGGGGTGTCGCCGTTCGTGACCGCGCCGCCCACCGGGTTCTGGCAGGACTTCACCGCCGAGCACCACCGCGCGCTGTCGGGGGCGAGCGCGCCCTACCACGAGAACTTCCTGCTCGGGTACGTCGACGAGCAGGACTACGTCGACGCCCACGCCCACGGCACCGACGACCAGCTCCTGCTCCAGGTCGACTCCGAGGACGCCGCCGAGCTCCAGTTCGGCGACTGCCAGAAGCTGTTCTTCCTCCTGACCAAGGCCGAGCTGGCCGCGCGCGACTTCTCGAAGGTGCGCGTCTACTCGATCCTGGGATGAGCCAGCCCGGGCCGATGCCGCTGGCGCAGGCGCGCGCGATCCTCGCCGGGGTCGACGCCTTCACGCGCGAGCGCGGCGACGAGCTGTGGGCGGCGCTGCTGTCGCTGGCGGACGCCGCCGAGCTGGTGGCGGTGGCGAGCCGCCTGCGCTGGGAGTTCCACCCCCGCGGCTTCCACAACGTCGACCTTCACGCCCGCTACGGCGACGGCATCGTGCCGTGGCTGGCGACCCGGCTCGACGACGACGGCGTCCTGCACAACCAGCCGTGGTGCGTCGTGCCGTGCCTGCTCGCCTGCGGCGGCGCCGAGGCCTTCGCGCTGGTGTGGCGGGTGACGCGGGTCGAGGGCCGCACGCCGTGGGGCGGCGCCGGCGATCGTGATCTGCTCGCGGCGTGGAGCGAGCGCCACCCGGCGACGGCGCGGGCGGAGCTGGTGCGGCGGGCGGCGCACGAGCCGCGGGCGCGCGCCCACCTCCGCGCGGGCGGCGTGCGCGGCGCGCCGGAGCGGGCGGCGGACGTGCTGGCGCTCCTCGACGCCTGCGCGGCGCGGCTGTTCCCGACCCGGGTGCGGCTGGCGCCGCCGGCCGCGGCCCACGACGTGCGGGCGGTGGCGGCCCGCGCCGGCGACGACTGGGGGCTGGCGCTCGAGTGGGTCGATGGCGCGCGGCCGTCGGGGCTGTTCGCGGCGCGCGCCGCCGGGATCGCCTACGGCTCGCGGGTGCGGGGCGCGGTCGAGGGCGTCGCGGTGACGGCGCGGGCGCTGGCGGACTTCCACGGCGCGACCCTCGACGCGCGGCTGGGGCCGCCGGCGCTGGCGCTGCCGGCGCTCGGCCTGCCGCCGGACGCCGAGGTGGTCGCGGTCGTGCCGCACGTGGCGTTCGCGCCGGTGCCGAGCGCGTCGCCGGTGTTCCAGGCGCTGGCCGCCGCGGTCGCGCCGGCGCCCGCGCCGGAGGCGGAGACCGGATGACGCCGCGGCAGCTCCTGACGGTGCGGGTGGTCGGCCTCGCGGCCATGGCGATCACGGTGGCCACGATCGTGATGGCGACGAGGGCGATGTCGTCGCGGGACGGGGCGCGAGGGGACCGGCGGCCGAGCGGGGAGGGCCCGGTCGGGTCGGGGACGGACGGCGGGCCGGCGGGGGAGGCGACGCGGGCGCAGCCGGCGCCGCCCACGCCGCTCGTCCGCCTGCTGCCGGCGGCGATCGCGGTCGCGGAGGTCCACGGGCGGAGCGTCGCGCTCCTCGAGCACACCTAGCCGGGCGTGCCGGCGGTGCGCGCGACGGACGGCTCGGTGACGGTGCGCTGGCCGGGGCACCTGCCGCGGTTCAAGTTCTACATCTCGGGCGACACCTCGCGGCGCGAGCTGGCGGCGCTCCTGGCGACGAGCGAGGCGCCGTACGCGAAGGCCGCGGTCGCGTACCTCGCCCACATGGAGACCGGGCTGGCCCGGATCGAGGCGCTGCAGCTCTACCTCGCGCGCGACGACTACCGCGACGACGGGTGGGCGAGGCTGCTCGAGGAGGACGGCTCGCTGCGGGCGTGGTTCGACGAGCACCGGCGCCGGCTCGCCGCCCTGCGCGCCGCGATCGCCCAGACCTGGGCGGCGGAGCTGACCGACGGCGCCGAGGCCCACCACCCGGCCATCGGCGTGTGGGGGCGGTGCCAGCCGGTGCTGGCGATGGTCGACGCCGACGATCCGGCGCAGGACGACGCGCTCAAGGCGGCCGTCGACGGGTGCCGCGCGGCGCTGGCGCGCCCGGGCTACCTGCCGGCGATGGGCGAGCTGTGCGACGACGCCAACCGCGTGCGCCGGGAGCCGCCGGGCGGCGAGGTGCGCGCGCGCCGGCGGCGCCAGGCGCTGGTGACCGGCCTGCTCGCGACCACCCAGCTCCTGGCGAGCTGGCTCGGCAGCGACCAGTTGCTGCCGCCGCCGGCGGGGCCCGTGAACGTCTGGTAGCGGGCCGGCCCGCGGCGGGTCAAGGGGACGGCGGCGGGCGCGGTGCCGCGGGGGGAGCCGGCGGCCAGCAGGTGAACTGGAGCGCCTGGCCCGGACCGGCGGCGACGAGCTGGCAGCCGTGTCGGTCGAGGCAGGCGTGGAGGTCCTGGCAGGGCTCGACCGCCGCGCAGGCGAGGAGGGCGTCGCGAGTGAGGGCGGCGAGGTTGTCCGGCCGGTCGTCGGGCGCGGGCTGGTAGCGGAGCGACAGGCGGCAGAAGCGCTCGACGCTGTCCCGGGCGCCGGCGGGCAGCGGTGTCGTCGCACACCGCTCGAGGCTCGCGACCAGCCGATCGCACGGCGCGGCTGGCGGTGACGCGGGACCGCACGCCGGGGTCACGCCGAGGGTCAGGCCGATCGCGGCGACGATCCGGGCGCGCGCCGCGCGGCGCGGCCGCCCGGGGCGATCGAGCGGGCGGGGCATCACGAGGACTCCGGTCCGGAGCCGGCGAGGATGCGGCGCAGGGCGGCGACGGCGGCGGCGTCCTTGCCGGGGTAGGCGTGGCGATCGGCGAGGCCCAGGGCGGTGGACAGGACGCGGTTGAACTGGGTGCCGTCGGTGAGCGCGGTCTTCCGGCGGAAGGCGTGCTCGGCCAGGAGGTGGCCGCGGTCGACGGCGAGGTGGCGGAGGACGAGCTTCTCGTGGCCGCCGTCGAAGCTGGCCGCGGGCGGGATGCGGAACGCGGTGTTCATCACCGCCGGATCCCAGAACAGGTGGTGGACCTCGACGCCGAGCGACCAGGCGTAGAACGGCGCGAACTCGCCGCTCCAGGCGGTGCGCTCGATCAGCGACTGCAGGTCGTCGACGCCGGTGACCTGCATGTACAGGTCGTGGCGCAGCATCGAGCCGAAGAGGAGGTCGGCGCCGTAGCCGGTGACGACCTTGCGGACGTCCTGGGCCGCGGCCGCGACCAGGAGGCCGAGCTGGGCCAGGGTCTCGGCGGTCAGGCCGTCGACGGTCTCGTTGCAGAAGACGGCGCGGTCGAAGTGGGCGCGCGCCTGCGCGGCGGTGGCGAAGACGCGGCGGTGGCGGGTGCCGAGGTGGCTGGCCAGCGCCTCGGCGTCGGCGTACTCGTCGCCGTGCTCGGTGCCCAGGGTGTAGGTGCGGAGCGTGGGATCGTGGCGGGCGAGCAGCGCGGTCGCGGTCGAGGAGTCGATGCCGCCCGACAGCAGCGCGCCCCAGCCCGGCCCGGTGGCGGCCATGGTCCGCGCGGCGGCGTCCAGCGCCGCGTCGAGGGCCTCGGCCTGCTCGGCGGCGGCGGTGAGCATGGCGTCGGGTCGGTAGACGAGGGGCGAGCCGCCCTCGATCCGCCGGCCGCCGTCGGCGTCGAGGTGGAGGACGGCGCCGGGCCGGACCCGCGCGACCCGGGCGTACGGCGAGTAGTCGGGCGGCCGCTTGCGGGCGGCGGGCCAGCGCTCGGCCTGGAAGCCGACGTCGAGCCCGGGGAGCGCGGTCAGGCTCTTGACCTCGGCGGTGACCGCGATCAGCTCGTCGGTCTCGGCCACCCACAGCGGGAACGTGCCCAGCGGATCGGTCTGGAAGCGGAGGCCGCCGTCGTCGGCGTCGACGGCGAGCCAGGCCGCGTGCGGCGGTCGCCGGGTGCCGGCCGGGAGCTCGAAGCCGCGCGCCGTGGCGCCGGCCAGGGGCGACAGCCAGAGCGCGCCGCCGGCGAGGTGGTGGCGGCCGAGCGGGCCCCGGTACGGGCACAGCCGCTCGGCCAGGCGAGGCTCGTTCGGCGTGACGGCGGCGCCGGGGCGCCGCGGCCGCAGGAACAGGAAGGGCATGCGGCTACACTACTACCACGATGCGCGAGCTCACCCTGGTGCAGGACATCGACGGCACCGTCGACGAACACTGGCGGGCGTTCTTCGATCCGGAGTTCGAGCGCGCGATCGTGGTCGCGCTCGGCTTCCGCAGCTACGAGATCCTCGAGCGCGTCGACGGCGAGGCCGAGATCCGGCAGACGACGCGGGCGGTGCCGCGCCTCGACGCGGCGGCGGCGGTGGCCCGGGTGTTCGGCGCGAGCTTCGGCTACGTCGAGGAGGGGCGCTTCGACCGCGCGACGCGGGTGTGGCGGACCCGGACCGTCCCCGACACGTTCGCCGAGCGGATGTCCGCCGACCTGGTGATGCGGGTCGAGCCGGCGGGCGCGGCGGCGCGGCGGACGCTGGCGCTCACGATCGAGGCCCGGGTGCGGGGCAGCGGCGGCCTGCTGGAGTCGAGCTTCGAGAAGAACCTGCGCGCCGGGTGGCGCGAGTCGGCCGCGTTCCTGAACGACTGGCTGCGCACGCACCGGTCCCGAGCCAGGACGTGAGGCCGCGCGCCGTCGCCGACGCGCGGGCGGGACCAGCGTGGGGCGAGCGCGGAGCTACGAGCCCTCGAGGGCGGCGCGGATCTCGAGGGTGGCGACCCGGCGGGCGCACAGGAGGCCGACCACGAGGCCGACGGCGAGGCCGGTGACCACCGTGATCGCGACCGAGCTCAGCGGCACGTGGACCTGGATGAACCAGCCCAGCGACGACGCCAGGGTCGAGACCACCCAGAGCTGGGCGATGTAGACGCCGAGCGCGACCGCGGCCAGGCCGCCGAACACGCCGAGCAGCGCGGCCTCGCCGAGGATCATGCGGGCGAGCTGGCCGCGCGACATGCCGATCGCGCGCAGCATGCCCAGCTCGCGCTGGCGGGCCAGCAGGCTGAGCAGGAGCGTGCTCAGCAGCGCGAGCAGGCCGATGCCGAGCGCGGCGAGCTCGATGGCGCGGGTGTAGCCGAAGCTCTCGTCCATCATGACGTCGAACTGCTCGCGGAGCTGGCTGTTGCGGGTGGCGATGAGCCCGCGCGGCCCGAGCTCGCGCTCGATGGCCTGCTGGACCTCGAGCGGGGTGTGGCCGGGCGCGACCTCGACCGAGAACGCGCTGACCAGCGGGTCCTTCCACAGCCGCCGGTAGACCGCGCGCGACAGGTAGAGCGTGCCCTCGGGGCTGCCGTAGTCGACGACGGTGCCGAGCACGCGGAAGCGCTCGGGGCCGCTCGGGGTGGCGAGCTCGAGGGTGTCGCCGGGGCGCTCGCCGAAGTGGCGGGTGAAGTTCTGCGACACCAGGACCCCGGTGGTGGCCGGCGCGAACAGCTCGGCGACCGCCTGATCGACCGGGCGGTCGACGACGTCGAACCACGCGTTGCCGACCTTCGGGTGCTGCGGCTCCATCGCCTTCAGCATGATCTGCCGGCCCTCGTGCTGGTGGTGCACGATGCGGAAGCCGCGCGCGCCCTTGCCGTCGGCGAGGTCGACGCCGGGCACGCGATCGATCTCGGGCCCCAGCTCCTCCGACAGCGGCTGGACGTCGACGGCCAGGACGCGACCGATCGAGCTCACCCAGAGGTCGGAGCGCAGGACCCGCTGGTTCCAGTCGCCGATGCTGGTCTTGAAGCTGAACTGGATCACGCCCATCGTGATGACCAGCATCAGCCCGATCACGAGGCTGAGGACGTTGCCGCCGGTGCGGGCCGGATCGCGGAGCAGGTTCTGGCAGGCGAGGCGGAGGACGGCGAGCCGGCCCAGCGGGCCGCGCGCGCGCACCAGCCAGCCCAGCCCGTGCAGGCCGAGCGCCACCAGCCACGGCGCGGCCAGGACCGCGCCCGCCACGCCGAGCAGCGGCGTGACCGCGTCGAGGGCGGGGTGGCTCGCGCCGCTGGCCGCCAGGAGCCCGAAGGCGGCGAGCATGCCCAGGCCGGCCAGCCGGCGGATCGTGGCCCGCCGGCTGCGCACCAGCGGCGGCGCGCCCGCGGGGCCGGCGCCGAACGCCTCGCCGCCGCTCACCCGCGTCGCCCGCCACGCCGGCCACAGCGCGGCCAGGGTGGCGGCGATCACCCCGGCGATCACGCCGGCGGCGGCCTGGGCCGAGGAGAAGTGCAGCTCGGAGACGTCGATCGGGGTCACGTACTGCCGGCTCATCGACGCCGACACCCGCTCGACCAGGAGCTCGGCCAGCTCGCGGCCGAGCACGGCGCCGATGATCCCGCCGACCACGCCCATGATCGCGGCGTCGATCACGAACATGACCAGGATGCCGGCGCGCGAGGCGCCCAGCGCGCGCAGGACGGCGATCTCGCGGCGGCGGTCGGCGACCGCGACCGCGATCGTGTTGGCGACCAGGAACATGCCGATGAGCAGGGCGAGCAGGCTGCAGAAGGCCAGGATGCCCTGGTAGCCCTCGACCAGCTTGGCCATCGACCTCGCCTGGTCCTCCCGGCGCTCGACCCGCAGGCCGCTGCCGGCGCGGGCCACCGCCTGGGTGATGCGCCCGGCCAGCTCGTCGCGATCGACCCCGGCGGCGGGCACGACGTCGATGCGATCGACCTTGCCGACCTTGCCGAACATCTCGCGGGCGCCGTCGATGTCCATGATCGCGACGCCGCCGCCGTAGGCGCGGGCCGTGCCCTTCGGCTCGAGCAGCCCGCGCACGACGAAGCGCTGGCGGCCGAGCGCCGTCACCAGGTCGAACGGCGACTCGAGCCGCAGGCCGTGGGCGGCGGCGAAGCTCCGGGTGACGATGATCGAGTCGGGCTGGTTGAGGAACTCGAGCGGATCCTCGACCACGTCCTCGGCGTGCTGATCGTCGCCGGGCCCGCCGCCGTACTCGCGCACCGCCGCCTCCTGCAGGAGGTCGACGCCGAAGACCACCAGGGTCTCGCCGTCACCGAAGCGGGCGCGGCTCTCGACCATGGGCACCGCCGCCTCCACGCCGGGGACCGCGCGCACCACCTCGACCAGCTCCTCGGGGAAGCCGACCGGAGAGCCGAGCACCGTGAAGCTCGCCTTGCCGGTCATCGAGCTGACGTTGGTGCGGAAGAACGCGAGCGTCGACTCGTTGATCGCGCTGATCGCGACGAACAGCGCCACGCCGAGCGCGATGCCGAGCGCGGTGAGGGCGGCGCGGAACGGCTTGCGGCGGATGTGGCGGAGGCCGGCGAAGCGGAGGAGGGTGCGGATCACGAGGTCGGCTCGTCGCGCTCGATGAGGCCGTCGCGCAGGCCGATCACCCGGTCGGCGAGGGCGGCGGCGCGGGGGTCATGGGTCACCATGATCACGGTCTGGCCGCGCTCCTTCACCGTGTCGCGGAAGAGCTGGAGCACGAGCTGGCCGGTCTTGCTGTCGAGGTTGCCGGTGGGTACGTCGGCCAGGATCAGCACCGGATCGGCGACCAGGGCGCGGGCGATCGCCACCCGCTGCATCTCGCCGCCCGAGAGCTGATCGGGGCGGTGGTGGCGGCGGGCGCCGAGCCCGACCCGCTCCAGCAGCGCGGCGGCGGCCGGCGCCACCCGGGCGTAGGCCTCGCCGTCGAGCAGCCGGGGCAGGCACACGTTCTCCTCGGCGCTCAAGGTGGGCAGGAGGTGGAAGAACTGGAAGACGAAGCCGAGCTTGCGGCGGCGGAACGCCGACAGCCGGGCGTCGCTGAAGGTCTCGAGCGGCTCGCCGGCCAGGCGCACGCTGCCGGCGCTCGGGCGGTCGAGGCCGCCGACGAGCTGCATGAACGTGGTCTTGCCCGAGCCCGAGGGCCCGACCACGGCCACGAACTCGCCCTGGTCGACGGTGACGTCGAGGCCGCGCAGGACCTCGACCGACTGCTTGCCTTGCGGGTAGGTCTTCTTCAGGCCCCGCGCCTCGAGCAGCGCCATCGTCAGCGGGCCAGGACCTGCAGGTTGGCCAGCCGGCGCGGGCCGCCGGTGAAGGCCTCGCGGCCGTGCAGGGTCCGCCGGTTGTCGAGGAGCAGGACGTCGCCCTCCTGCCAGTCGTGGTAGTAGCAGTAGGTCTCGCTCATCAGGACGGCGCGCATGAGCTCGAAGATCTCCTGGGTGCGCGCGTCGTCGACGCCGGGGATGCGCAGGAGCCAGCTCGGCTTCTCGTCGGGGCGGTAGGGGAAGCCGAGCGAGAGCCAGCGCTGGCCGTCGAGCTCGGTGAAGCCCGGGATCCAGTGCCAGGTGTCGGACGGCTTGGTGTAGTAGCGGTCGACCGGTCGGCCCTCGATGCCGCGCTCGTGCAGGAGCTCGAGGATCTCCGCCGGCACCTCCTTGCATCCGTTCTCGATGTCGGTGATGAACGTGCGGCCGCCGCGGACGTCCTGGTGCTCGGCGCAGCAGATCGCGACCAGCTCGATGTCGTAGCCCATGAGCACGCCGTCGCGGTGGAGCGGCAGGAAGCCCTGGCCGAGCAGGACCTCGCCCTCGTCCTTCTTGGAGGCGTCGATCTTCAGCACCGGGCCCTGGCGGCGGTCGTTCTCGGTGAGCGGGCCGAACCGGGGCAGGTAGTCGATCATCTCGTCGACGCTGACCGGGTTGCCGGTGAACGCGAGCCACCGGTAGCGGGCGACGAGCTCCCGGATCTCGGTGGCCGAGAAGTCGGTGATGCGGCGATCGGTGATGCGGGCGCCCATGCCCGAGGCGGTGAGGGTGGGGGAGGTGCTGGTCATGGCGGGGCTCACTTGCTGGACGGGGACGGGGACGGGGACGGCGACGGCGACGGGGCGGCCTTGATCTGCGACTTGAGGATCTTGCCGAGCGGGCTCTTGGGCAGCTCGTGCCAGGTGACGGTGCGCCGGGGCAGCTTGTGCTCGGACAGCACCGGGCGCAGGTGGCGAACGAGCTGGTCGTGGAGCGCGCCGGGCGGGGCGCGGTCGTCGCGGACCACGACGTGGGCGACCAGGGCCTCGCTGCCCAGCGCGTCGCGCTCGCCGACGACGGCGCACTCCGCGACCCAGTCGACGGCGATGATCGCGGCCTCGACCTCGGCGGCGTAGACCTTGAAGCCGTTGACCTTGATGAAGTCTTCCTTGCGGCCGACGATCCGGAAGCGGCCGTCGCCGTCGACCGCGACGACGTCGCCGGTGTGGAGCCAGCCGTCGCGCAGCCGCTCGGCGGTGACCTCCGGCCCGTTGATGTAGCCGGTGAACATCGCCTTCGAGCGCACCAGGAGCTCGCCCTCGCCCGCGCGGTCGCCGTCGGCCAGCCGCCACTCGATCCCGTCGAGGACCCGGCCCACCGAGTCGTAGACGACCTGGCCGTCGTCGTGCATGTTCACGCAGATCACCGACAGCTCGGCCAGGCCGTAGCCCTGGCGGATGTGGACGCCGAACCGGGCGAAGAACGCCTCGGCGGTGGCGCGGGCCAGGGCGGCGCTGCCGCAGAACGGCAGGCGGAGCGCCGACAGGTCGGGCGTCCGGGTCGGGCTGAGCTTGACCGCGACGTCGTAGAACTGCGGGATCGAGCTGAAGAACGTGATCGCGAGGCGCTCGAGCTCCTCGAGGATGTAGAGGGGGAAGGCGAAGCGCGGCGACTTGAGGAAGAGCGTGCCGCCGGTCATCAGCGTGGGCAGGGCCAGGCATTCGGCGCCGTGGGTGTGGGACAGCGGCAGCGTGCACAGCGTCCGGTCGCGCTCGTCGAGGCCGAGGGCCCGCGACAGGTAGCGCGAGCGGTAGTAGAGGGCCTCGTGGCCGAGCAGGATGCCCTTGGAGGCGGCGGTCGTGCCCGACGAGAACTGCATGATGCCGATGCCGGGATCGACCGACGGCGCGCCGAGCCCGTCGCGGCGGGCCGCGACCACCTCGCCGCGCGGCGTGACCGCGACCAGGTTCTTCGACCAGCGCTCGCAGCGCGCCCCGGCGGTCGGGTCGCAGACGATGAGGTCGCTGCGCGACAGCGCGAGCAGGCCGGCGGCCTCGGCGTCGGTGACGCCGATGTCGAGCGGCGCGAAGGTGGCGCCGAGGCGGGCGGTGGCCAGGAGCGCGACCAGGAACGCCGGCGTGTTGTCGAGGTAGGCGAGGACGACGTGGCCGGGGCCGGCGCCGACCTCGGCCAGGGTGGCGGCCAGGGCCTCGGCGCGGGCGAACAGCTCGGCGTACGAGAGCGTGGCCTGATCGGAGACGATGGCGTCCCGGGTCGAGGTCGCGAACGGCGCGCGGGCGAGAGCGTCCCACAGCATCTCAGTCGACCATGATCGCGAAGCTGCCCTGGCAGGTGCGATCCTCGAGCAGGTGCTGGTGGGCGAGCGCGGCCTGGTGGAAGGCGTAGGTGCGCGTCAGGGTCGGTCGGATCACGCCGCGCTCGACCAGGTCGTTGGCGCGCGAGGCGTCGTGGGAGTTGCAGCCGTGGGAGCCGACGATCTGCTTCTGGTGCATCCACAGGTAGCGGGCGTCGAACGTGAGCTGGTAGCCGCTGGTGGCGCCGCAGATGACGATCTTGCCCAGGCGGCGGGCCACGAACACGCTGGTGGGGAAGGTCGCGGCGCCGACGTGCTCGAAGACGATCTCCGGGTCCTCGCCGCCGGTGAGCTCGCGCAGCCGGCGCCGGAACTGGCGCATGCCGGCGCTCGGCACCGGCGAGTCGGCCGGGGCGTCGAGGTACGGGAACTGGTTGCGATCGATGAACAGCTCGGCGCCGAGCTGGCGGAGGTAGGCCTCCTTCTGCGGCGAGCTGACGACGCAGATCGGCACCGCGCTCACCGCGCGGCAGAGCTGCAGGGCGTACGAGCCGAGGCCCCCCGAGGCGCCCCACACCAGCACGCGATCGCGCGGCTTGAGGTCGGCGCTCACGAACAGCATGCGGTAGGCGGTGAAGAGCTTGAGGCCGTAGGCCGAGGCCTCGGCCCAGCCCAGGCCGGCGGGCTTGCGCAGGAGCTGCTGGGCCTGGACCCGCGCGTACTGGGCGAAGCTGCCCCAGCTCGTCTCGAAGCCCCACGCCTTCTGGTGCATGCACGACAGCGGCTCGAGGCCGTTGCAGGCGGCGCACTGACCGCAGCTCTGGTTGGGGTGGGTGATGACCTCGTCCCCCACCTTCCAGTACCGGACGCCCTCGCCGACCGCGGCCACCACGCCGGCGGCGTCGCTGCCGCCGATGTGGAGCGGGTCGTCGGGGTGGAGCTGGCTGATCGGCACCGGCACGCCGCGGCAGGCCCAGACGTGGTTGTAGTTCACGCCCGCCGCCCGGACCCGCAGGATGACCTCGCCGATGCCGGGCCGCGGCACCGGCACGGTCTCGAGCTTCATGGCGTGGACGGGATCGCCGTGGCGATCCTCGCGCACCACCCAGGCCTGCATCGTGGCGGGGAGGGCGGCGCTCACGCGCTCCTCCGCTTGAGGAAGCTCTCGGGGATCTGGACCAGCTCGCTGCCCGACACCACGTAGGTGCCGTCGGGCCGGGTCGGCACCTGCTTGATCAGCCCGTGGTCGAGCAGGTGGGTGCCGTCGGGGATCGTGCGGCCGGGGGCGAAGATCATGTTGGCGCCGATGAAGCAGTCGTCGCCGACGCCGCTGGCCAGGAACGGCAGCCCCGACGGGACCTGCTTGCCCTCGATCGTCGCCGGGATCGACGCCGCGCCGAGGATGAAGTCGGCGAAGCCGCTGCCGCCGCTCAGGAACCCGCGCTCGCCGAAGACGGCGTTGTAGAGCATGGGGGTGAAGATCGCGGTCTCGGCGCCGACGTAGCTGTTGACGATGTCGGAGCCCATCACGAACGCGCGCGGCCCCACGTACGACATCTTGATCGACGACTTCTCGCGGATCACGGCGTGGTCGCCGATCACCGACGAGCGCAGGTACGCGAACGGCCCGATCTCGACGCCGTCGCCGACCACGCAGCCCTCGAGGATCGCGGTGCGGTGGATCCGGGTCCGCTTGCCGATCGAGTTGCACTTGCTCATCACCCACGGCGAGCCGGTGAACCAGCGCAGGATGGGCGCCGGGACCCGGCCGTGGAACGGGCTGATCAGGCGGGTCACCAGCTCCCGGCAGTACAGGCTCGACGCCGTCTGCAGATCGAACCAGTGCGCGATCGGCAGCGCCCAGATGTCGAAGAAGTAGACGCAGAGGTCGGTGAGGAGGTGCATGCGCGCCGGCAGGCCCTCCTCGAACTCGAACACCGGGCGGGGCTGGAGCTGCAGCGGCTCCGGCGCCTGGTCGTCGTCGCCGCGGTAGCGGAGCGGCAGCGGCAGCCAGCGGGCCGGGGCGCTGCGCGAGGCCAGGAGCGTGAACCGCCCGCTCTCGATCTCGGCCTGGTAGCTCCGGCGGCGATCGGGGATCGCGGCGAGGAAGCGGCGGAGGAGGTTGCGCGACAGCACGACGTCGTCGGAGACGACGACCGAGCGCGGCGCGACGTCGGCGGGGACGGCGTCGACCGGGACCACCTCGAGCCCGGCGGCGCGGAGCTGGGTCTCGAGGCGCTGGCGCAGCGAGCCCTCCTTGAACCGGAGCTCGGCGACCGGCTTGCGGAAGGGCGGCAGCGGCTGGCGGTGGGCGACCAGGTAGGCCTTCATGGCGCGACCAGCAGCGCGGCGAGCTCGCCCACCGTCGTGGGCACGGCGCCGCGCTCGGCGGCGCGGCGGCCGAGGTCGACGCCGTAGAGGGTGTGGACCACCACCGTGAGCTCGATGAGGCTCGCCGAGTCGAGGCCGAGATCGTCGCGCAGGTGGGTGGTCGCGGTCATGACCGCGTCGCCGCCGACCCCGAGCTTGCGGATGGCGACGATGACCTTGTCGACGTCGCCGGCGGCGCCGGCGGCGCCGGCCTCACTCGCGGCCATGTCCGCCGCTCCGCTCCGGGGTGCCGAGGATGCGCTCGAAGTGGGCCTGGCCGGTGCGGCGCAGGAAGGCCGCGACGTGGGCCTGCGAGCTGGGCTCGCGCACGGTCTCGAACGCCTGGACGAAGCGCTGGTTCTGGATGCGCTTGGTGGTGACGTACGAGGTGCGCGGGTAGGCGGCGAGGCGACGGGCCATCGCCATCGCCGCGTCCTGGAGCTCCTCGGGCGCGCACACCTGGCTGAGCAGGCCGTAGGCGCGGGCGGTCGGCGGATCGATGACCTCGCAGTCGAAGACCAGCTCCTGCATGCGGGCGCGGCCGAGCAGGAGCTCGAGGATGATCGAGCCGAGCGGGCAGGCGACGCCGTTCTTGAGCTCCGGCATCTGCAGCCGGCACGAGCTGGCACCGATCCGCCAGTCGGCCATGAGCGCGACCTGCAGGCCCTGGCCGATCGCGAAGCGGTCGATCGCGGCGATCACCGGGATCTCGACGTCGAGGAGGGCGACGTAGAGGTCGATGATCTCGCCGAGGTATGCCCGGATCTCCGGCTCCTCGGACAGCCGGCTCACGTCGTTGAAGTCGCCGCCGACGCTGAACGAGCGTCCGGTGCCGCCGGTGAGGACGAGCGCGTCCAGGCGGGGCTCGGCGGAGGCCGCGTCGGCGTGCAGGTGCGCGCACACGTCGAGCAGCTCGAGCGTCATCGCCCGGGAGAAGGCGTTGGTGTCCTTCTCGCGGTTGAACTGGACTCGCGCGATGCGGCCGTGCTCCTCGTAGATCAGCGTCTGATACGAACGCGTCACGATCACCCCTTCACTGGCTGGTCGACTAGCCACCCGGACGAGCCTGCCCCGGTCACCGGGGCCAGGTCGACAGGATCCCACGACCGCGGATCGGTCGGATAGGTCGTGGCGTCGGACATCGACGCGCCGAGGTTGCAACCGGCGTGCCCGCGCGGTCAGAACACGTAGGTCACCTGACCGAACGCGCCTCCGAAATCCTCGAGGGCGCCGAGCGGGCGGTCGCGGGGGCCGCCGTAGACGTCGACGCCCACCTGTAGGGTGACGGGCTCCACCGGCCGCCAGCCGATCAGCGGGCGCACGAGGAAGTCGCGGCCGACGAGGTTCATGGCGCCGAAGATCTCGGCCTCGAGCCGCCCCTCCTCGCTCTGGTAGGCGAGGCGCAGGGTCGCCGCCGGGCGCTGCGCGTCCTGGTAGTCGAGCAGGAGCGCGTTGCTGGCGGCGAGCCCGCGCCGCGCGGCGGTGGTCGCGTCGTCGGGGCCCCGCACGGTCGCCGGATCCGTCCACTGCGGATAGGCCCGGGCCAGGAGCTGGGCCTGGGCCCGCAGGCGCTGGCCGAGGGGCCGCTCGACCCCGAGCACCGCGGCCGCGACCGGCGGCAGGCGGGTGGCGTCGGCGCCGTCGGCGTTGTCGGTGGGGACGACGTACGACGCCTCGAGGCGGAAGACCAGCTTGCCGACGCTGGCCGAGGCGTCGAGGCCGGCGGCGACGATCCGGCGGTGGGTGTGGCGCAGCACGAGCTCGGTGTCGGTCGCCGACACCAGCTCGAGCTCGGGGGTGTGGTTCCAGCCGCGGAACCCGACCACGGCCACGTCCCAGCCGCCGCCCGCCACCTTGACCTTGGCCGCGACCTCGGTGTTGTCGACGGCGGCGGGGATGTGCTCGGGCTCGCCGAGCGAGACGCCGGCGGGGAGCGCCGAGGTCGGGATGAGCACCCGCGAGGCGGGGAAGCGAGGCGTGACGACGAGCTTGACCTCGAGCCGGGGCGTGGCGGGGGAGAGGAGGAGGGCGAGCGCGCCCCGGCGCGTGTGCTCGGGGTCGGCGGCGAAGAAGCGGTAGTCGCGGGCGGTGAGGAAGTCGGTCGGGTTGACGACGTCGCTGGCGCCCCACGGCTGGATCTGGTGCCCGGCGCGCACGAGCCAGCCGCGGCGGCGGAGCGAGACGTACGCCTCGCGCGCGTAGACGCGGAGGCCCTCGGCCCCCGAGAGCGCGACCGCGGCGTCCTCGAACGCGAGCTCGAACGCGGCCGAGGCGGCGTCGTTGAAGCGCGGCCGCGCGCTGAGCAGCACCGACGCCGACACCTGCTGGAAGTCGCCGCCGTCGACCGGCGCCCGCACGTAGGCGAAGGTCCGGCCGCTGATCGGCCCGATCCCGCCGGCGCCGTCGTCGTCGGCCCAGGCGTCGTCGGCCGCGGCGTCGTCGCCGGGGGCGTCGTCGCCGGGGGTGGCGTCGCCGGTGGCGGCGTCCTCGGTGGCCACGTCGTCCGACGCGGCGCCGCCGTCGTCGGCCCCGCCGGGGCCGTCCTCGGCCGTGGCGTCGGCGCCGCCGTCGTCCCCGCCGTCGTCCCCGCCCCCGGCGCCGTCGACCGGGGCGTCGCCGTCGCCACCGCCGTCGGCCGCGCCGGGCGGGGCGTCGAGGTCGCGCAGGAGCGGCAGCAGCCGCGCGGCCAGCGCCTCCTTGTCCTCGCGTTCGAGCTCGCGGCCGCGGAAGACCTCGGTCACCCGGCCGACCACGGCGCCGGTGCGGCCGTGGCGCACCACGAGCGTCAGCCGCCAGCGCCGGCCGGTGCTGCGCCAGGTGCCGGTGACCACGGCGTCGGCGAGGAGGTCGGCGGAGATGCGGGCGTAGGCCTGGTCGGTGAGCTGGATGAGGCGCAGGCGCTGCTGGCGCCGCCGGAACAGCCCGTCGGAGAGGACCGTGACCTCGCGGGCGAGCACCTGCTCGACCGCGGCCGTGAGGTCGTCGCCGCCCTTGCCCTCGATCGCGAGCAGCACCACGCGCTTGCGCGCCAGCGCGGGCGCGGCCAGGGCGCCGAGCACGATCAGGATCGCCGCGGCGCGGAGGAGGAGCCGGGCGCGCACGCTCACTCGCTGGCCAGGCTCTGCTCCGTGAACAGCGAGTCGTCGAGGCTGACGTTGACCTTCACGTCGGCCAGGCGCAGCACGGTCGTCCGCCGCTTCTGCACGTCCTCGAGCGTCACGTGGTGGGGCAGCCACTTCTTCGCCTTGGGATCGACCTCCTTCACCTCGCGCGCCGTCAGCCGCTTCCACAGCTTGCCCTTCTTGTCGTAGAAGTCGCCGGCCACCGTCACCCAGTTGTCCTGGCGGATCCACTGCACGCTGCGGCTGTAGCCGGTGCGGTCGCGGACCGCCGGCGTGGCCGGGCTGATCTCGACGACCCAGCACGTCAGCGTCTCGCCGGGGCAGGCCTCCTCGCGCAGCACCTTGGCGGTGCTGTCATCGGCGTGGGTCATGGCGACGTCGGAGTAGCTGAAGACCGAGCCGAAGAAGCTCGAGCTCTGCGACTGGCCCTCGACCCGGCGCACCTTCTTGAAGTGGGGGAGGTAGAGCAGCACGTCGTTCGCGCTCTTGCCCTCGCGGATCAGCACGCCCTCGCCGCGGATCGTCGCCGGCTCGTCGAAGCGGGTCAGGGTGACGAAGTGGACCTTGTCGGCGGAGAGCTTGCGCCACCAGCGGAACTTCTTGGCCGCCTTGGCCGCCTCGCCCGCGCGCGTCGTCGACAGCATGGCGCGGGCCTGGAACGACGGCAGCCGGCGCGCCTCCTCCTGCCGCTCCAGCACCTCGCGGCCGGTGGGGGGGCTGGCGTCGGCGGGGGCGGGGGCCAGCGCGACGACGACGAGGGCGAGCAGGAGGGTGGGGGGCGCGGCGAGCTTCATGGCGGGGTCTCGACGAGGCGATCGGGGCGATCAGGACGAGGGGAGCGAGGGAGACGGACGGTACTAACCCATCCATGGCGCGGGTCAACAGCAATCGCGTGCCGGGCCGGCGCGCGCCTGCTCCTGAAGGGTGCTCGGGAGGGAGGCCGAGGGCCCCGCTCCTGCCTCGGGTCGCGGGCATGGACGGGCATGCACGGCATGGACGGGCATGGACGGGCATGGACGCTCCGGCCACGCCGGATCTTCAAGACCGCGCTCGCGGTCCGCGGACGGAGTACGCTCCGCGTCGTGGCCGACGCCGATGACGTCCGGGCGAGCCCCGGGTTCGCGCTGGGGGAGCTGGCGCGGGCGCTGACGACCGCCGAGGAGCACCCGGACCCGGCGGCGCGGGCGCGGGCGCGGGCGCGGGTCGAGCGCTGGCGGCAGGTGTTCGAGGGGATGGTGAGCGGCGCGCTGGAGCTCGGGTCGCGGACGCCGACCGCGGCGCCGGCGTGGGCGACGCTCGAGGTGGCGCACGGCGGCTTCGCCACCGGCCGGCTGCTGGCCGGCGGCGAGCTGCTGGATCACGAGCGCGCGCTGCTGGCGCGGCTGGGAGTGGCGGCCGACGCGCCGGCGCGCGGCGCGCTCAACGCCTGGTACCTGTCGGAGGCGGGGCAGGCCGAGCTGCGGGCGTGGCTCGACGACGGCGCCTACCGCGTCGAGGTGCCCGAGGAGGCGGCGCTGCTGGTGGTGGCGTGGCTGGTCGCGCACGACGGCGCCGACGAGGCGCGGGCGATCCTCGAGCAGCTCGGGCCGTGGCTGGGGCAGCTCCGCTTCTACCCGCAGCCGGGGCCGCCGGCGGCCACCGGCGGTGACGACGACGCGGTGTGCCTGCAGCCGGTGGCGGCCACGATCGCGCAGCTCGAGGCGGTGCGCGAGCGCGCGCGGCGGCTGGCCGAGCGCGAGGCGGCGACGGTGTGGGCGCCGCTGGTCGATCGCATGGTCGCGCTGTTCGCCGAGACCGTGGTCGACGGCTGGCCGTGTCAGCGCTACCCGGCGGGCTGGGCGGAGCGGGCCGGCGCCCTCGACGACGAGGTCAGCGCGCGGCGCGCCGAGCCCCACCGCTGCCGCCGCCGCGTCGATCACCCGCGCTCGAACCTGGCGCGGCTGCACGCGCTGCTCGGCCGCGCCGTCGCCGATCCGGCGTCGCTCACCGGGCGGCACGTCGGCGAGCTGCGCGGCATCCTCGCCCGCATCGAGCGCGCGCGCGGAGGGCCGGGCTCGCCGCGGCTGGAGGCGCTGCGCGCGGCGCAGCGGCGGCGGGTCGCGCGCCCGACTCCCGCCGAGGCCGCCCGCGTCGTCGCGGCGCGGCTGGCCGCGGTCCCCGGCGATCGGGGGCGGGCCACGCTGGCCGGCCTGCGCGCCGACGTCACCGCCGCCGAGGCCGCCGCCCACGGGCTGCCCGCCGGCGCCGCGCTCGCGCCCCGCACCGAGCGCACCGAGCGCGCCGACCTCGCCGACGGGACCGCGCCCGCGCCCGGCGCCGGCCCCGCCGGACCCCGCGACCGCGCCGACCGCGCCGACCACCTGCGCGCGATCGTGCGCCGCAGCCTCGAGGCGCCGGTGGAGCGGCTGGTCGACGCCGGCGTGATCGGCTCGCCCGAGGTGCTGGCGGCGGTGGTGCCGCAGCTCACCGCGCCGGTGGTCGCGGCCGGCGTCCGCGATCCCGCGCTGCGGCGCGTCCTGGTCGCGCTCTACCGCGCCTTCCGGCGGCGGCGCTCGCTGCTCCTGCTCCGGCTCGCCCACCAGGTGCGTCTGCGCGAGCTGCCGTGGGCCGAGGCCATCACCGGTGCGCGCGTCGACGACGCCGCGACCCGCGTGGCGGCGCGGCGGGCGCTCGGGCGCGTCGTCGACGTCGCGGTCTGCGCCTGGCCGGCGACGCCCCTGCCCAACAAGCTGCTGCAGGAGGTGCGGGCGCTGGCCGAGCGCGCCGGCCTGGCCCTGCCCCTCGTCGACGAGCTCGCCGCCGACATCTTCATGGGCGAGCTGTCCGAGACGTTCCTGCGCGCCGCCCGCCAGGCCGCCCGCTTCCTCGCCGGCACGCTCTACGCCACGTACTACGACCTCCCGGTGGCGCGCCTGGCCGCGCTCGACGACGCCGCGCCGTCGCGCTGGGGCACGCCGATCTCGCCCGGCCTGATGTCCCTGTGCATGGAGCGCGCCGGCGCGACCTCGCCCTTCGGTCGCCCCGCCCACAACGGCACGATCCTCGAGCAGGCGCAGATCCTCACCACCCACAACCTGGCGGCGCTGGTGGGCGGGCTGGGGCTGTCGCCCCGCATCGCCGCCCGCCTGCCGGCGCTGGCCCGGCGGGCGTGGGACGAGGCCACGCGCCTCCTGCAGACGCCGCGGCCGCGCCGCGTCCACCAGCTGCGCGCGATCCGCGCCGCGGCCGCCGCCTGGCGGCAGATGACCTTCTTCGCCGCGCTCCTGCCGGCGCCGGCCCAGCGCGAGCTCGTGACCTGGGCCGGCGAGCGCCTGGCCGCCGCGCCCGTGGCCTTCCGTCGCCGCTTCGGACCGGCCTACGCCGGCCTCTGCCTCGCGGCCGCCGGGATGAGCCCGGGCGCGCACACCGCGCCCGAGGCCCGGGTCTTCGTGGGCTGGAGCACCGAGCCCCACTGGCTGCTGGCCTGACCACGGCCTGACCACGGCCTGACCACGGCCGCCAGAAACCCGGCGAACGGCGCGCGGTTGCGCACGCCCGCCGAGGCCAGGTGGTCCCATCGCGGGCTTGGGGATATCCGCCCGTTGGCGGTACAATTTTCGCCTTGCCGGGCGCCCGCTCGTGGTGCGCCCTCCGGGGAGAACTCATGCGCTCGCATAGCCTGGTCGTATCGCTCGCTCTGTTCGGTGGCGTCACGCTCGGTGGCCTGGGGTCGGCGTGGGCCGGCACGCTGACGGCAGCGCCGGCCACCCGCGCCTTCGGCAGCGTCTCGGTCAGCGGAGGGGCGGCCACGAACACGGTCGTCATCACCAACGCGGGGACCAGCACCGAGATCGCCTCCATCGACGTGCCGGCCACGCTGGCCTGCGCCGAGTTCACCGCGGTGCCGGCGCAGGCGCTGCCGCGGACCCTGGCCAACGGCGAGTCGCTCACGGTCAACGTCAGCTTCGACCCCGCCGACCGCGGCGCGGAGTCGTGCGACGTCACGGTCGCCTCCGCCGGCACCGGCGGCGGGTTCACGATGACCGGCACCGGCGTCGCCCCGGTGCTCAACACGCTCACCGCCGAGCTCAACTTCGACCCCCAGCGCTGGAACGGCGGCACCCCGCAGATCCTCAACATCCAGATCCGCAACGACGGCGACGAGTCGATCGCCGCCGCCAACCTGTCGGCGGTGCTCACCACCGGCGGCCAGTTCACGATCGGGGCCGCGGTCGGCCTGCCCATCAGCAACGGCCAGACCGCGACCATCCCGATCACCTTCGACCCCACCAGCGTCGGCCCCAAGACCGACACCGTCACGCTCTCGCTCAACAACGACGCGCCGTCCGAGCCCAACGACACCGTCGCGCTCAGCGGCACCGGCACCCAGTCGACCCAGACCTTCAACCCGACCTCGCTCAGCATCGGCACCTTCGAGGCCCAGGTCGGCAACGGCACCGCCGTCATCGACCTCGGCAACAGCGGCGACGCCTCGCTCACGATCTCGCAGGTGTCGATCACCGGCACCCACGCCAGCAACTTCACCTTCCAGGATCACGGCTGCACCGGCCAGGGGCCGTGCGTGCCGGCGCCGGGCACGATCGCGGTGGCCGGCGCGCCGGAGTCCTTCAGCATCCGCTGCGCGCCGACCGCCCGCGGGGCGCGCTCGGCCACGCTCAACGTCACCAGCAACGATCCGGGCAGCCCGCGCACCGCCGCGCTGTCGTGCACCGGCGTCTCGCCCGAGATCGACGTCAGCCCGACCACCCTGGCCTTCGGCAACGTCCGCGTCGGCGACATGCCGCAGCAGCAGTTCACGATCACCAACCAGAACATCGCCAACTCGTCGAGCCTCACCTACAGCGTCGCCGAGAGCATCACCGACGTCAGCATCCCCTGCGCGCCGCACGCCACCTGCATGGGCACCCTGACCCCGGGGCAGGTCGCGACCGTCACCGTGACCTTCGCCCCGGGCGCGACCGGGGCACGCAGCGGCAACATCGTCGTGACGTCCAACGACCTCGACGAGGGCACGGTCAACGTGGCGATGACCGGCAACGGCGTCGAGTCCAACCTGGTCGTCAGCTCGCCCTTCTCGTTCGGCAGCGTGCCGGTGGCCCAGGTCGGCGGCTCGGTGCAGAACCTGCCCATCGCCAACAACGGCGGGGCGACCCTCAACATCACGAGCATGACGATCACGGGCGATCCGTCGTTCTCGTTCGCCTTCGGCAGCGGCCTGTGCCAGAGCGGCACCACCTGCGCCCGGCTCATCACCCTGGCCGCCACCAACGGCAGCGGCAACATCCCGCTGCGCTGCGACCCGGCGAGCGCCGGCTCGAAGGTGGCCACCCTCACGATCGTCAGCGACGACCCGGCGCCGGTCGGCGGCTCCACTGTCACCCTCAACTGCACCGGCACGATCTCGGCGATGACGGTCACCCCGACGTCGCTCGCGTTCGGCAACCAGCGCATCAACACCAACAGCGCGGCCCAGGCCATCACCGTCGGCAACGCCGCCGGCCTGGCGCCCCTCAACTACCGGGTGACCCGGCCGGCCGCCCACTACACGGTCACCGTGGGCGCCACCACCTGCAACCCGACCTGCACCGGCAGCGTGGCCGCTGGCGGCTCGGCCACCGTCAACGTGGTGTTCCGGCCGACCGCGACCGGCGTGCAGAACGGCACGGTCCTGATCGAGGACACCGACGACTACGTCTCCGACGTCAGCGTGACGGTGTCGGGCACCGGCGTCGAGCCGGTGGCCAGCCTGACCACGCCGTCGACCCTGGCCTTCGGCAACGTCCCCAACGGCACGACCTCGAGCCCGATGACGATCACGGTCCGCAACACCGGCACGATGGACCTCACGATCAGCAGCGTCACCAACAGCAACACCACCGACTTCGACCTGAGCGGGCCGACCGGCGTGACCACGGTGGCGCCGAGCGCCGACCAGTCGTGGACCGTGGCCTGCGATCCCGAGACCCGCGGCGCCAAGACCGGCAACATCACGATCAACAACAACAGCAACAACGCGCCGGCCATCGCCGTGGCGCTCACCTGCACCTCGATCGAGGGCCTGCTGGTGGTGACCGCCAGCCCGGTCCCGGTCAGCGGCACGACGATCGACTTCGGGCCGGTGCGCCTGATGTCGATGGTGATGACCACCGTGACCGTGACCAACCAGGGCAACGTGCCGGTGACGATCTCGAACGTGGCGCTGGCGTCGACGACCCAGGGCTTCTCGTTCTCCGGCTTCACGCCCAACACCGTGGTCGCGGCCAACAACGGCACCACCACCTTCACCGTGGTCTTCGCGCCGACCCTCGACGCCCACGGCACGACCACGATGAACATCACCTCGGACTGGAACGACCCGGCGATCACGCTCACCGGCGACGGCCAGCCCACCGGCTTCGCCGTCACCCCCAGCCCGGTCAACCTCGGCAACGTGTCGTGGGACGGCACCGCGACCCAGGTCATGACCATGCGCAACACCGAGACCGCGACCGTCAACGTGCTGAGCGCGGCGCTGGTCACCGGCAGCGGCGAGTTCACGATCACCGGCTTCACCGCGGGCAACCTGGCCGCCGGCGCGATGCGGACGTTCAACCTCAACGCCGTCCCGTCCGACGCCATGCTCGGGCTGCGCCAGGGCGTCTTGCGGGTGACCACCGACCTGCCGGTGGGCATGGGCCAGACCGTCGACGTGCCGCTGAGCTACACCAGCGTCGGGCCGGCGGTCTCGCTCACGCCCGGCATGGTGGTCGACTTCGGCGGCGTCGACGTCGCCGGCCCGCCGGCGACCCTGCAGCTCACGGTGACCAACACCGGCAGCGGCCGCATGGACATCAGCAGCGTCACCGCCCTGAGCGGCGCCTTCGCCCGCACCAACTTCGCCGACCTCACCCTCGACCCCCAGCAGGCGGAGTCGATCACGATCACGTACACCCCGACCGGCGAGCGCGAGCCGACCACCCCCGAGAGCGCCACCTTCAACATCGTCACCACCGGCCTCTACGACTCGAACGGCCAGCAGCAGCCGGGCACGATCCAGGTGACGGTGCGCGGCTACGGCATCGATCGCCACCTGCTGGCGCCGGCGGTGACGTTCCCGCCCACCTACCGCAACCCGACCCAGGCCCAGCTCCCGACCACCACCTGCGGCGTCGGCGGCGACCAGCCGTGCGCGGTCCGCATCTGCAACACCGGCGGCGCCACCCTGGCGGTGTCGATGATCGACGACCCCGACGACGCCTTCGAGCTGATGTCGACCGGGCCGCTGACCGTGAGCGGCGGCTCGACCGCCAGCCCGTCGTGCCAGGAGGTGCCGGTCGAGTTCCGGCCGCCCAGCTACGGCACCTTCAACGGCACGGTCACGATCAACAACAACGACAACGCCGCGCCGATGGCGGTGGTGACCCTGACCGGCGAGGGCATCGCCCGCCCGGTGGGCGTGATGCCGGGCAGCGTGCCGGCGGCGACCATCGCCCAGGGCGCGCCGGTGCGGCTGTCCGACCTGGTGGCCGGCGGCCTCGTCCTCACCAACATGAGCGGGGCCGAGAGCTTCGACGCCGAGGTCAGCCCGGTCCCGGGCGCCGCCGGGGTCACCGCTCGCCTGGTCGGCGACGACGGCACCCTGGCGGCGTCGCAGACCCGGTCGCTCGACGTCGAGCTGATCGGCACCGCGCCCGGCCAGGTCGACGTCCTGGTCAACGTCTACCTCGACGGCGACCCGCTCGAGCACGCCACGGTCACGATCCCGGTCGAGGTGGTCCGGGTCGAGGTCGAGGGCGGCGGCTGCGACGGCGGCGGCGGCGGCGCCGGCGGCGGGGCCGCGGCGGCGCTCGGCCTGCTCGCCCTCGCCGGCTGGCGGCGACGCCGCGGCGCGGAGGCGCGCGCCGCCCTGGCCGCGCTGGCGGCGGCGGTCGTGGTCACCGCCGGCGCGTCGAGCGCGGCGGCCGACGTCTCGCGCAACATCGATCTCGGCGCGGCCCCGGCCAGCGCCGCCACCGAGCCCGGCCTGTTCGACGTCGACACCCCCGACGTCGCGGCCCGCGGCTCGTGGGCGTTCGGCCTGGCCGCCCAGTACGAGCAGAACCCGATGGTCGCCCGCTGGCGCGACTCGGCCAGCGCCGAGCACGAGCTGGCGCTCATCGCCTCGCGCACCGCGCTCCTCCTCGGCTTCGGCTACGCCGTGACCGATCGCCTCGAGCTGTCGGCGCGCCTGCCGATGTACCAGCAGTCCGGGGAGGCGCGCATGGCGACCGACCCGTTCGGGGTCGAGGGCGCCGAGGGCTTCTCGCTCGGTGACGTCGCGGTCCGCGCCAAGATGCAGATGGTGGCCGGCAAGGTCGCCTTCGCCGGCGCCCTCGACGTGACCGCGCCGACCGCCAAGGACGGCCAGTTCACCGGCACCGATCTGCCCACCGCGCACCTGCAGGGGCTGCTGGGGGTGAAGAGCGGTCGCCGGCTGTCGCTCGCGCTCAACGCCGGCTTCCTGGCCCGCCAGTCGACCCAGTTCCTCCTCGTCGAGCAGGGCAGCGAGCTGACCTACGGCGCCGCGGTCGCCCTCCGCGTCCTCGACAAGGTCGCGGTGGTGGGCGAGGGCTCGGGCGCGCTGGGCGTGGTCGGGGCCGAGGGCAAGGTCAGCCCGATCGAGCTGACCCTGGGCCTGCGGGTGCGCGCCAGCCGCGCCGCCACGATCGGCATCGGCGGCGGCAGCGGGTTCGGCAAGGCGGTGGGCGTCGCCGACGTGCGCGGTTTCGTGTCGCTGGCGATCGCGCCCGGCGGCTCGAAGATCGAGCCGGTGCGCATCATCGTGCCGCCGCCGCCGCGCGACACCGGCGACAACGACGGCGACGGCGTGGTCAACGCCGACGACGCCTGCCCCGACGAGGCCGAGGATCTGGACGGGTTCCAGGACGGCGACGGCTGCCCCGACCTCGACAACGACGGCGACGGCTTCGCCGACGACACCGACAAGTGCCCGAACGAGGCCGAGGACATGGACGGCTTCCAGGACGACGACGGCTGCCCCGACCCCGACAACGACGGCGACGGCATCCTCGACGTCGACGACAAGTGCCCGAACGAGGCCGAGGACAAGGACGGCTTCCAGGACAACGACGGCTGCGACGATCCCGACAACGACGGCGACGGCATCCCCGACGTGCTCGACCAGTGCGCGCTCGAGCCCGAGACCATCAACGGCGTCGACGACGAGGACGGCTGCCCCGACAAGGGCGACGCCGCGGTCATGCTGATGCAGGATCGGATCGAGGTGCTGGAGCCGGTCCAGTTCGTGGGCGTGACCGCCAGGCTGCGGCCGACCGCGTCGAAGGTGCTGGCCCAGGTCGGGGCGACGCTGCGCGCCGCGCGGAGCATCAAGCGCATCCGCGTCACCGTCCACTCCCACCCCCGCGGCCCCGGCGACGAGGCCCTGACCCAGAAGCGGGCCGACGAGATCCGGCGCTGGCTGGTGCAGTGGGGCGTCGAGCCCGAGCGCATCGACGCCAAGGGCATCGGCTCGAAGCGGCCGCTGGTGGCCAAGGGCAAGCGGGGCGCCGAGGAGATCAACGACCGCGTCGAGTTCATCATCCTCGAGCGCTGACGGCGGCGCCCGCCGGGGCCACGCCCACCGGCGGCGTCCCGCGTGTGAAGGAATCACACGCTCAGTCGCCGGCGCGCGCCACCGCGAAGCCGAGCACGGCCAGCGCGCCGGCGTCGCGCAGGGCGCGGGCGGCGGCGGCCAGCGTCGCCCCGGTGGTGATGACGTCGTCGACGAGGAGCACGCGGCGACCGGCGACGCGGCGGACGTGCCGGGGCGCGACCCGGAAGGCCTTGCGCAGGTTGCGTTCGCGCTCGGCGGCGCTGAGGCCGGTCTGCGGGGCGGTGGCGCGCACCCGGCGCAGGGCCGCGGCGTCGACGGGGACCGCGAGCTCGCCGCGCTTGCTGGCGCTGGCCACCAGGGCCTGGGCCGGGTTGAAGCCGCGCTCGGCCAGGCGCCGCCAGTGCAGCGGTACCGGGACCACCAGGCCGACCTCGCCGGCGCGCGCCACCGCGGCCAGGAAGGGCGTGACCAGGGGCGCCAGCTCGCGCGCCAGGTCGGGGCGGCGCTCGAACTTGAGGCGGCGCAGGGCGCGGGCGAGGTCGCCGCCGAAGCGCCACGGCGCCGCCGTCGACTCCAGCGGCCAGTCGCCGCGGGCGCAGCGGGCGCAGGTCACCGCCGGCGGCGCGGCCAGGGGCTCGGCGCAGCGCGGGCAGGCCGGGCCGAGCTCGACCAGCGACGACGCGCAGGGCGGGCACAGGGGCTGGCCGGCGGGGACGCGGACGTCGCAGGCGGCGCAGCGCGGGACGTAGAGCAACTCGAGGGCGCGGGCGAGGGCGGTCATGTCCGGCTTTTCGATCGGAGCCGCCCGCGGTTGCGCGGTGGCGGTGCGTTCGTGACCACTTCGTGCAAGTGCGCGCGATCTCTGGTAGAAGCAGCGGATGTCCCGGCCGGCACAGGGCGCGGCGCCGGTGGTCAAGGTCATCGCCACCAACCGCAAGGCCTCCCACGAGTTCCACATCCACGAGCGGCTGGAGGCCGGGCTGGTGCTGGTCGGCTCCGAGGTCAAGTCGCTGCGCGACGGCAAGGCGGTGATCGCCGACGGCTGGGCGGCGATCGAGAAGGGCGAGGGCTGGCTCTACGGCGTCCAGATCAACGAGTACCCGTGGGCCAACCGCTGGAACCACGACGTCAAGCGCAAGCGCAAGCTGCTGCTGTCGCGGACCGAGCTGGGCAAGCTGGGCACCCGGACCCGCGAGCGCGGCTTCACGCTCATCCCGCTGTCGCTCTACTGGAAGGGGCCCCACGTCAAGGTCGAGCTCGGCCTGTGCACCCACAAGAAGCTGCACGACAAGCGCGAGGCCAAGCGCGCCGCCGACGATCAACGCGAGATCGACCGCGCGATCAAGCGCGGGCGCTGACGCCCGCGACCGTCCACGTCACCCGCCGCCGTCGCGCGCGGGCGTCACGCGTCCCCGTCACTCGCGGTGGTAGGGCTCGCCGCGGGCGATCTTGAAGCCGCGGTAGAGCTGCTCGAGGACGAGCACGCGCACCAGGCGGTGGGCGATCGTGAGCCGACCGAAGGCGAGCAGGCGGCGGGCGCGGGCGCGCGCGGCGTCGCCGAGGCCATCGGCGCCGCCGATCACGAACCACACCGGCGCGCCCCCGCCGTGCATCTCCTCGGCGGCCAGGACGTCGCGGGCGAGCTCGGTCGACGACAGCAGCTCGCCGCGCTCGTCGAAGGCGTAGAGATGGGCGTGGGCGGGCGCGGCCGCCAGCAGCGCCTCGATCGACCGGTGCTCGACGACGTCGAGGGTGCAGTAGGGACGCAGCCGCTTGCGGTACTCGTCCTCGGCGGCGCGCAGGTAGTCCTCCTTGAGCCGCCCCACCACCGCGACCGTGAGCTTCACGCCGGCGCGCCCGCGGCCATCAGTACTCGTCGGCCTGGACCCGGGCGTCGGCCGGGCCCTCGATCGGCACCCGCGGCGCGTCGACCCACAGCCCCTCGAGGTCGTAGTGCTCGCGCGCGGGGTGGTGGAAGACGTGGACGACGAAGT
The DNA here is from genome assembly GCA_900696455.1 of uncultured delta proteobacterium. GTDB lineage: Bacteria > Myxococcota_A > Polyangia > Haliangiales > Haliangiaceae > UBA2376. The sequence continues at coordinate 23,795 of CAADGB010000048.1, read as the reverse complement.
CGCCGAAGTCGAGCAGCGCCCACTGCCCCGACTTCTTGCCCTCGGTCGACAGCGCGCGCACGCCCTCCTGCTTGAGGCCGACCACGATCCCCTCGCTGATGGCCTCGACCTGACGGTCGGAGCGGCCGCTCAGCACGAGCTGGTAGTTGCAGTAGGTGCACAGGCCGCGGACGTCGAGCAGCACCGGCTCCAGCCCCTTCTTGCCCAGGCCGAGCTCGAGCGCGCGCAGGGCGCCGGCCAGGCCGGCGTCGTCGGCGCGCGGCGCGCCGTCGCCGCTCGAGTCACCGCCCGCCCCCAGGCGCGCGCGCGCCGGTCGCGGGTCGCGATCGGGGTCGGTCTCCCGCTGTCGCGCGGGGTCGTCCTTGCCATCCTTGCCGTCCTTGCTCATCCAGGTCGTGCTTCCTTCCGGTCGTCGGGGGTCGTCGGGCTCGTCGGGGGTCGTCGGGGGGTCGACGGGGGTCGTCGGGTCGTCGGCAGCCTCAGGTCCGCACGTGGCCCTGGCCGCGGACGATGAACTTGGTGGTGGTCAGGCCCTCGGCGCCCATCGGGCCGTAGGCGTGGAGCCGGGTGGTCGAGATGCCGATCTCGGCGCCGAGGCCGAGCTGGCCGCCGTCGGCGAAGCGGGTCGAGGCGTTGTGCATGACGGTCGACGAGCCGACCTCGCGCAGGAAGCGCGCGGCGGCGGCGTCGTCGGCGGTGACGATGCTCTCGGTGTGATCGGAGCCCCAGCGCTCGATGTGGGCGAGGGCGGCGTCGAGGTCGTCGACCACGCGCACGGCGACGATGAGGTCGAGGTACTCCGCCGCCCAGTCGTCGTCGGTGGCGGCCACGATCGCGGCGCCGCCGAGGGCGCGCACGGTCGCGTCGCCGCGGACCTCGACCCCGAGCTCGGCGAAGCGCGCCGCCAGCCGCGGCACGAACGCCGGCGCCACCGCGCGATCGACGAGGATGGTCTCGATCGCGTTGCACACGCCGGGGCGCTGGACCTTGCCGTTCTCGGCCAGGGCGAGCGCCATGTCGAGGTCGGCGGCGGCGTGGACGTAGAGGTGGCACACGCCCTTGTAGTGCTTGATGACCGGGACCCGGGCGTGCTCGGCGACGTAGCGGATGAGGCCCTCGCCGCCGCGCGGGATGCACAGGTCGATGAGGTCGTCGAGCTGCACCAGCTCGCGGATGGCGTCGCGATCGGTCGACGGCACCAGCGTCACCGCCGCCGGCGGCAGGCCGGCGCTGGCCAGGCCGGCGGCGATCGCCGCGCCCAGCGCCTGGTTGGAGGCGAAGGCCTCGGAGCCGCCGCGCAGGATCGCGGCGTTGCCGGCCTTGAGGCAGAGCGCGGCGGCGTCGACGGTGACGTTGGGCCGCGACTCGTAGACGATCGCGATCACGCCCAGCGGGATGCGCATGCGGGCGAGCTCGAGGCCGTCGGCACGGGGCTCGGCGCGCTCGACGCGGCCGACCAGCTCGGGCTGGTCGGCGATGGCGAGGACGGCGCCGGCGACGGCCTCGAGGCGGCCGGGATCGAGGCGCAGGCGATCGAGCATGGCCGCCGACAGGCCGCGGGCCTGGCCGGTCGCGACGTCGCCGGCGTTGGCGTCGAGGATCGACGCGGCGCGGGCGCGCAGCTCGCCGGCGATGGCGACGAGCGCGCGGTGGCGGACCTCGGCCGGGGCCCGCGCCACCACCCGGGCCGCGGCGCGCGCCTGCCGCGCGAGCTCGCGCAGGTCAGGGGTGGCGGGCGCTGTCACGGGTTCACAGGAGCACGAGGTCGTCGCGGTGGATGGCTTCGTCGAGGGACCTGTACCCCAGCGTCGCCTCGAAGTCGGACGAATGCAAGCCCCGGATCCGGCGCAGGGCGGCGGCGTCGTAGGCGGCCAGGCCGCGGGCCAGCTCGGTGCCGTCGGCCGCGACCACGCTCACGGTCTCGCCGGCGTCGAACTCGCCCTCGACCGCGGTGATGCCGCGGGGGAGCAGGCTCTTGCCGGCCTCGACCAGGGCGCGGCGGGCGCCGTCGTCGACGTGGAGGCGGCCGGTGGGCCGCGGGCCGTAGGCGATCCAGTGCTTGCGCTGGCTGACCGGGCGGGCGCCGCCGGTGTGGCCGGGCAGGAAGACCGTGCCGCGGTCGGCCCCGGCCAGCACCTGGCCCAGGATCTGCGGCTCGCGCCCGGGGGCGACCACCGCCGGGATGCCGAGGCGGGTGACGGTGCGCGCCGACTGCACCTTGGAGGCCATGCCGCCCGAGCCGACGCCGTCGCCCACGCTCTTGCCGGCGACCGGCGCGGCCTCGCGCTCGACGTCGCGCACCACCGGGATGCGCTGGCCGCGGGCGTCCCACACCCCGTCGACGTCGGTGAGGATGACGAGGGCGTCGGCCGAGACCAGGCTCGACACCAGCGCCGCGAGCTGATCGTTGTCGCCGAACTTGATCTCCTCGACGGCCACGGTGTCGTTCTCGTTGATGATGGGCACCACGCCCCGATCGAGCAGCGCGCGCAGGGTGAGGCGCGCCGACAGGAAGCGGCGGCGGTCGCCGAGGTCGTCGTGGGTGAGCAGGACCTGACCGATCAGCAGGTCGTGGGGGGCGAAGGCGTGCTGCCAGTGCTGCATCAGCCGGCTCTGCCCGACCGCGGCCGCGGCCTGCAGGCCGGGCAGGTCGGCGGGGCGCGCCGGCAGGCGCAGGGCCTTGACCCCCATGGCGATGGCGCCCGACGACACGATCACGACCTCGACCCCCCGCCGGCGCAGGACCGCGACCTGGTCGGCGATGGCCGCCGGTCGCCCCGCCGGGCTCTCGGCCAGGAGCCGGCTGCCGATCTTGACCACGACGCGGCGGGCGGCGGCCAGCTCGGCGCGCTCGGCGGCGACCGCGCCGCCGGCCCCGGGGATGGGCGCGTCGGTGGTCACGGCCGGTCCATGCTGGCGTGGGCCCGCCACAGGGCGTCGAAGCGCTCGATGGCGTCGTCGAGGAACGGGTTGACCTCGGCGGTGAGCTGGAGCTCGATGGCGGCGACCGCGCGGGCCAGCGCGCCGTCGGTCTCGGCCAGCTCGTGCTCGACCAGGGCGTCGACCTCGTCGACGGCCTCGGCCTCGGCGACGTCGCCGCCGCGGTCGAGCAGCCGGCGCAGGCGGCCGCCCGAGGCCCGGTCGGCCAGGGTGAGCGGCGCCCTGGCCGCCAGCCGCGCCGCCGCCAGCGCGCCCTTGCGGAAGGGCGCGAACGACAGCCCGCCCGGGGTCTCGGCCAGGGCGCGGCGGATGAGCGCGCGGACCTCGAGGGCGCGCGCGCCGTCGAGGCCGAGGCCGGTGTGGATCCGCGCGCAGTAGTGATCGAAGACGGTGAGGGTGGCGAAGGCGTCGCCGGCGGCCTGGGCGCGGCGCACCGCGGCCAGGGCGATCAGCGCCCGGCGCCAGGTCCGGGGCGCCAGGCGGCCGGCGATCGCGGTGCCGGTCAGCTCGTACCAGGGCTTGGGCCGGGTCTTGCCGTGGACCAGGTTCTTCACGGCGAGCGGCGCCAGGTCGATCTTGTGATCGGCGGCGATGCGTTTGTAGGCGCCGCCCATCGTGGCCTCGAGCAGGTAGTCGTCGAGGAGCGGCACCGGCACCAGCCCGGCCAGGGCGGCGGCCAGGGCGCGGCCGACGGCGAGGCGGCGGTGCGCGCCGAGGTAGTCGCGGCGGAGGACGAGCTCGCTCATGGCGGCGCCGACCTCGCGCCCTTGCCGAGGGCGGGGGCGATGCCCTCGAGCAGCATGTTGCGGTCGTCGACCTCGCGCGCGCGGGTGGGCGTGGCGACGGTGTCCTCGGCGGGCGGGACCTCGACCGTGACCGGCCCGACGGTGACCGCGTGCTCGACGGTCAGGTGCATGGTCAGGCGCTTGCCGTCGCGGACGAAGCCGACGGTGGCGGCGACCCGCGCGCGCAGCGGCAGGCCGGTGGCGTCGTCGAGGACGACCTCGCCGGCGGCGGCCTCGACGGTGGCGCCCTCGCGCCAGGCGTGCTGGGTCAGGGCGGGGCGGGGGGCCGGGCGCGGCGACGGCGCCAGCTTGAGCTCGACGGCGCGGCCGGCGCGGCCGGCGGCCGGCGCCGCGCCCTTGTCGCTGACCTCGAGGCCGTGGGCGTAGAGCGCGAGGTGGGCGCCGAGCGCGCCGACGAGCTGATCGCGGATCGTCGTGGGCTCGGTCGCGGCCTCGGGCGCGCGCCGGTGCCAGCGGGCGTAGCGTGGCCGCAGGAAGAGCGCGTCGTCGCGCCACACCACCTCGCGGCCGTAGTCGGCCGAGTTCTCGTACACCGCGTGGTAGGCGCCGTCGGCGGCCAGCGCCAGCGTGGTCGCGTCGTCGAGGCGCTCCAGCACCGCCGTGCCCTCGCGCACCTCCATCGTGGTCTTGACCGCGACGGTGTGGTCGCCGAGCTGGGCGGCGGCCCGGCTCCACGGCAGCGCGACGACCTCGGTCAGGGCGGCGGCGTCGCGGGCGGCGCGGGCGACGTCGATCGCCACCGGCGGCGGCGCGGTGGCGAGCACCAGGCCCTCGAGCTGGTGGTCGGGGGTGCCGCCGGACGAGCCACAGCCGCCGGGCGCGAGCGCGAGGGCGCCCAGCGCGACGACGAGCCCGGGACGGGAGACCATCCCTGGTTGATAGCGTCCGCCCCGGTCGCGGTCAATCGCCCCGACGGCGTGCTACCGTCACGGCGATGGAGACGGCGCAGCTCGAGGCGCTGGCCACGAGCCCGGCCGCGCTCGCGGCCGCCTTCGTCCTCGGCGCGCTGTGGGGCAGCTTCGCCAACGTCTGCATCTACCGCTGGCCGCCGTCGCCCGAGCACCCCCACGGCCAGTCGGTGGTGGCGCCGGGGTCGCGCTGCGGCGCCTGCGGCAAGCCGGTGCGCTGGTACGACAACGTGCCGATCCTGGCCTGGCTGTGGCTGCGCGGCCGCTGCCGCGACTGCGGCACCCAGTTCTCGGCTCGCTACCTCCTGGTCGAGGCGCTCACCGGCCTCCTGTTCGCGACGGTGTGGTGGTTCGCGGTCGACGCCCGCGCCGCCCTCGAGCCGCTCGACCTGCGCGTGGTGCGCGCGGCGATCGGCGCGGCCTTCGCGTGGACGATGGTGGTCGTCATCTTCATCGACCTCGATCACATGCTGATCCTCGACCGCCTGACCTTGCCGTCCGTGGCCGGGTTCTATGCCCTGGGCGTGGTCCTGCCCGAGCGGACCTGGACCGACGGCCTGATCGGCGCCGCGGTCGGCCTGGCGCTGGTGCGGGTGGTCGCCGACCTGTTCCTGCTCCTGCGCGGCAAGCACGGCCTGGGCATGGGCGACGGCAAGCTGCTGGCGGTGGTGGGGGCGCTCCTGGGCTGGAAGGGGCCGGTGGTGGCGCTGTTCGGCGGCGCCGCGGTGGCGGTGGTCGTCGTGGTGCCGGCGATGCTGGTGCGCGGCGCGCTCGGCCGCGGCGCGGGCGCGGACGGCGCCGCCGACGGCGAGGGCGGGGACGGGGCGGACGGCGCGGACGCCGACGCCCCACCGCCGCCGGTGCCGTGGGCCGAGCGCCGGCTGGCGCTGTGGTCGCTGGCGGTGGTCGCCGCGGCGGTGGCCGCGGTGCTCCTGACGCCGCTGCCGCCATGGATCGCCGCGCTGGCGCTCGTCGCGCTGGCGCTCGCCGACGACTTCCTCGGCCTGACCGACGGGCCGGAGCCGGCGGACGCGCGCGCGGCGCGGGGCGACGAGCCGGCCGCCGCCGGCGTCGACGAGGCCCACCAGGCCGACGACGACCTCGCCCCCGGCGCCCTGCCGTTCGGCCCGTTCCTGGCGGTGACGGCGCTCTTCTGGTGGTTCGCCGAGCCCTACGTGATGTTCCGGCTCGGGCTCTGATCGCGTGATCAGGGCGCGGCGGTCGCCGCCGCCGGCTCGCTCGCCGCCGCCGGGGCCGGCACCTCGCGGCCGATGGGCGGGCCGACGCACGAGGCGATGTCGAAGATCATGAACGCCAGCACCTTCTCCTGCGGCGACATCGTCGTCGTGGTGCAGCCGTTGGGGAACTGGGTGCTGCTGCTGGAGCTGTCGCCGGCCGAGACGTGGATGTCGCTGAACACGACCTTGCCGCAGCGCTGGGCCTCGTCGACGGTGAGCGGGGTGGTGAACTGGTAGTACTGGACGCTCGGCTGGTTGTTGGCGGTGGTGGCCAGCGAGATCCAGCGCTCGGTGGTGGCGGCGTTGACCGCCTGCACGGTGTGCTGGGCGGCGGTGATGGCGATGCGGCCGAGCTGGGTCGAGCCGCCGACGTTGACCAGCCACTCGGCCAGGGCCGCGCCCTTGGCGAAGCCGGTGTTGATGTCGGCGGTGATGTTGTTGAGGTCGGGCAGGTGGTTGGGGGTGATCGTCGTCGGCCACGGCTGCGGCCCCTGCTCGACCCAGACGTTGTGCCAGTGCGACATGAACACGCGGCCGCCGAGGTCGGTGTAGTCGGACAGGGCCTGGCGCGCGGTCACCGGCTTGGTGCCGGTGCGCTGGCTGCCCTCGCACGACAGGAACGCGACGTCGTAGGGCTGGAGGTGCGCGGTGGTGTCCCACAGGGTCTGGGCGTCGGCGAAGCTGGCGCCGCCGAGCGCGCCGTTGAAGCGCGGCGTGCCGTTGCCGGTGTAGAGGTGGACGCGGCCGCTGCCGCTGGCGTTGGTGAACTCGGCGTCGTCGAGCCCGATCTTGCGCAGCAGGCACTCGAGGGCGTCGGCGCTGCCGGTGGTGAGGGCCATCTGCGGGATGTCGCCCTCGCCCTGGTTGCGGGGCAGCCGGGTGATCGCCCCCGGCAGCGGCGTGTCGCTGCACGCGGTCACCGCCGGCAGCGTCACCTGCCGCCGCCACTTGCCGACCTGGATCACCAGCGGCACGTCGTCGGTGACCGGCACGTTCTCGAGCACGAACTTGCCCTCGGTGTCGGTCACCGCCTGGACGAGCGGGTTGCCCGACAGCGGCTGGCCGCAGCGATCGCAGGTCGCACCGGAGGGCAGGGCCTCGACGGCGCCGTTGGGGACGTAGACCGTGACGTTGTAGAGCGGGAGGGTGCCGTTGGGGGCGAACACGGTGCCGCTGACGGTGGTGGTGCCGCCGGCCGGGCAGCTCACCTGGAAGCACTCGAGGCCGACGCAGGCGTCGGTGCCGCCGCCGCCGTCGCCGTTGCCGCCGTCGCCGTCACCCACGCCGGTGCCGCCGCAGGCCACGGCCAGCGGCGCGGCGGCGAGGAGGATCACGAGCCGGGAAGCGCGCATGGTGGACACTCCTTCCAGGCGCACGATCCTATCAGAGCGCGTGGACCGATCGCACGATCTTGTCGAGCGGCCGGGCGCGGGGACGGGCTCAGGGACCGTCGGCGAGGGCGTCGACGATCGCCGCCACCGCCGCGCGCCCGGCCTCGACCTCGTCGGCGCCGAGCGTGATGCCGCCCACCGCGGCGTGGCCACCCCCACCGTGGCGCTCGCACAGGGCGCCCAGGTGGTGGCGGCGCGGCCCGGGACCCCACGGGTTCCAGCCGACGCCGACCTTGACCGCGGTGGTCGTGCGCCCGAGGGTGACCGTGTAGGTGCAGTCGGGGAACAGCTCGTAGGCGCTGAAGCCGGGGGGCGGCAGGTCGGTGCCGACGAGGTCGAAGACCACCACCTGACCGGCGACCTGGCCGCGGGCCGCCCACGCCTCGCGGTCGCGCGCCCGCCGGTCCAGCGCCGGGTCGAGCACCGGCCGCAGCCAGGCCGCGGTGGCCAGCTCGTCGAGCCCCACCCGTGACAGCTCGTCGATGTAGCGCGCGGTCGCCGCCGGATCGCGGTTCGCACCCACCCACAGGGCGAGGCGCTGCGCCGGCGCCGCCAGCGAGCACGCCTCGGCGGCGCTGGCGTAGGCGGCGGCGTCGATGGTGTCGGCCCACCCGGTCAGCGAGCGCAAGGCCGCGGGCACGGTCCAGGCGAAGCGAGCGGCCAGCGTCCGCGCGACCAGCCCGGCGCACGAGGGCGCGTCGGGATCGAAGGCCATGGTGTCGCCGGCGCGAGCCTCGAAGTCGGCGCGCAGGCGCGGCGGCTGGAACGCGGTCGCGTGGTGATCGAACCACCACCGCATGCGCGGGTGGGCGGCGTAGCGGAAGTCGACGCAGGCGTTGTCGTCGCCATCGATCGCCACGCCGGCGAACGGGTCGCCGACCTGGTGCTGCATGCCCACCGGGAGGATGACCGCGCCCGCCTCGCGCTCGCGGTAGAAGGCGCTGAACAGCGCCGCCGACGCGGTGCCGTCGAAGCAGGCGTCGTGGAAGAACAGCTTGAGGTGGGGCACGAGCTCGCCGGATCTCTGCGCGGACGGTCAGCCTGGCACGTCCCGGGGGTCTCGCCAGCCCGGGTCAGCCCGGCACGTCGCCGGGGCAGCTCCACGCGACGTTGTAGCTGTGGACGATGGGCGTCGACTCGCGATCCTGCGAGGTGAGGCGGATGATGAGGAGCAGGTACCGCGCCGGCGGCACCGGCCCGGGCGGCTGGGTCAGGTCGGCGGGCGACACCTGCCACGGGCCGTAGAGCGGCGCCTGGTTGAGCGTGGCCAGGTCGTCGCCGGCGCGGACGTAGACGGTGACGTCGGTGCCCGGCGGCTCGGTCGAGGTCCAGCTCACCTCGGTCCAGGTCGCCTGCGCGTTGTTGGCGCAGCCCTGGATGGGCACCAGGTACTCGCCGCTGGGCCGGGTGACCGTGCGCAGCCCGAGGCCGGTGAAGTCGGAGTAGGTGTAGGGGTGGAGGCCGACCGGGAAGGTGTCGACGATGTTGCCGGTGGTCGGGTGCGGCGTGGGCTCGCCGGTGGCGGAGTCGATGTGGAGGCGCGACGCGGTCGAGGTCGTCTGGTTGATCGCCCAGACGTGGCCGTCGAAGTCGACGCCGGCGCCGGTGGGCGTGGTCTGGCCCGGCATGTCCCACAGGCCGGTCTGGGTCGCGGTCGCGGCGTCGATGCGGGCCAGGCGGGAGCCGGGGTAGCCGGCGCCGGTGCCGTGGACCGCGCCCCACACGTTGCCGCGGGTGTCGATGCCGACGCCGCGCACGCCCCAGCCCGCGCTGGCGACGGTGGCGGTGGTCCAGGTGTCGGTGGCCGGCGTGTAGCGGTAGACCACGTTCGGCGGCCAGCCGCCCAGCCACACCCGGTCCATGAGGTCGACGGTGACGCCGTACGAGCCGCCGCCCGAGGTCATCGAGGTGCGGCCGAAGGTGGCCGGGTTGGCGGTGGTGTCGATGCGGAGCAGGTAGGCGCCGCCGCAGCAGTTGGACGGCGCCCACAGCCGGCCCTGGCCGTCGATGGCGGCGCCGTAGGGGTTGACCGAGACGCCGAGGCTGTCCTGGAAGCGGCCGGTGGCCGGCACCCGCTGCAGGAGCGCGCCGGTCTCGCCGTCGATCTGGTAGAAGGCCTGCTCGGTGAACATGCCCACCCAGACGTTGCCCGGGTTGCGCTGACCCTCGACCTCGGAGCCGGCGTCGATGGCGATGGCGCGCGCCTGCCAGCTATTGACGGCGCCGACCACGACCGTGAACTTGATGCACTCGTCGGCCTCGGCGAAGAACTCGGCGGGGTCGGCGGGGTTGATGACGCCGTCGCCGTTGACGTCGCGCGAGGTGTCGATCATGCCGTTGCCGTCGTGGTCCATGCAGTCGGCGGGGGCGTTGAGGATCTTGGTGATCGTGGGCTGGGCGTCGGGGGCGCGGTTGGTCACCCAGACGTCACCGTAGAAGTCGACCGCGGTGCGCGACGGCCGGTTGGAGGCGTAGCCGCCGCCGGCGGTGCCCGCGTTCCAGGCCGGGAAGTTGTTGCCGGTGTGGTTGACGACCCGGGCGTGGGTGACCGAGGCGTAGCGCGCGACCTCGCGGCCGGTGCGGGTGTCGAGCTTGGTCACCGTGCCCTCGTGGTCGTTGGCGATCCACAGGTAGTGGTTCTCGATCGTCGAGCTGTCGAGGACGAGGTCGCCGTTGGGGTCGGTGCCGACGCCGTCGCAGGTGATGGCCGGGTTCTGCTGCTGGCAGGGGAACGGGTCGGTGTCGACGCCGCTCTGGTCGCAGCCGGGCAGGCAGTTGCCGCAGGTGCTCTGCACGCCCTCGTCGACGGTGCCGTCGCAGTTGTCGTCGACGCCGTTGCAGACCTCGAGCTGGGGCAGGACCTGGCCGATGCAGGCGTCCCACAGGTTGGAGGCCGGGTTGCACGAGCGCACGCCGCGCTGGCACGGCGGGGTGCCCGAGACCGCGGGCGGCCCGTCGAAGCACGGGATCTGGCTGTCGACCGTCGGGTTGCACGGGCAGCCCTGGTAGACGCCGGCGCTGCAGCAGTCGGTGTTGAGGCCGGGATCGAAGTCGTCGCAGTCGGGGCCGGCGGGGCAGCCCTGGCCGTAGCCGTCGCCGTCGTTGTCGACGCCGCCGGTGCAGTCCGGCGTGCCGCCGGTGGTCGAGTTGCACGAGCAGGCGGGCAGCGCGGCCAGCGCCAGGCCGGTGGCGACGAGGAGCGCGAGCCCCAGGGGATGGCGCAGGGGCAGCCAGGACGCGAGACGCATGCGGACCTCCGAGCCGGGGAGACGGCTCCCCGCGATTCTACGGAAATCGGGGCCGCGCTGGCCAGGGAATCCCGCGACCTCCCGGTATAAACGCGGCATGGATCCCGACACCTACAACTGGCTGCGCGTCGGTCACGTGCTCGGCTTCGTGCTGTGGATCGGCGGCCTCCTGGCGCTCCTCCAGCTCCTGCGCATCCACGGCGCGGTCGAGGGCGCGGCACGCGACGTGCTCGCTCGACACGAGCGCAAGGTCGCCGTGCTGATGGACCTCGGCGCGACCCTGACCATGGTGTGTGGGTTCGTGTCGGCGCTGGGCGGGACGATCAACTTCTTCAAGACCGGCGCCTGGCTGCACATCAAGCTCACGCTCGTCGCCGTCGTCATCGTCGGCGTCCATGGCTGGGCCCGGGTCAAGGTGCGCAAGTTCCGCAACGGCGAGGTCACGCCGGTGTCGCCGGTCCTCACCTACGCCGTCCTGGCGGCCGCGGCGGCCATCATCCTGCTCGGCGCGCACCAGGGGCTCCTGCGCAAGGGCTGATCCGGGGCGCGCCCTGGCCGCCGATCTCGCCGCTGGCGCCCGGCCGCGGCGGTGCGATGATCGGGCCGTGACGGCGGCGCCGCGCACGATCCTGCACGTCGATCTCGACGCGTTCTTCGCGTCGGTCGAGCAGCGCGACGATCCCGGCCTGCGCGGCAAGCCGGTCATCGTCGGCGGCTCGCGGCGGCGGGGCGTGGTGGCGGCGGCCAGCTACGAGGCCCGCGCCCACGGCGTGTGCTCGGCGATGCCGATGGCGCGGGCGCTGCGCCTGTGCCCGCACGCGATCGTCGTGCGCCACCACATGGACCGCTACGCCGAGGCCTCGCGCCGGTTCTTCCGCATCCTCGACGACTTCTCGCCGGAGGTCGAGGCCCTGTCGTTCGACGAGGCGTTCCTCGATCTCACCGGCAGCGAGCGCCTGCTGGGGGCGCCGCGGGAGGTCGGCGCCCGGATCAAGGCCCGGGTGCGGGCCGAGCTCGAGCTGGTGGCGTCGGTGGGCGTCGCGCCCCACAAGTTCGCGGCCAAGATCGCCTCCGACATCGACAAGCCCGACGGCCTGCGCGTGGTCACGCCCGACGACCTGCTCGGGTTCCTCCATCCGCTGCCCGTGAGCCGGCTGTTCGGGGTCGGCGAGGCCACCGCCGAGGCGCTGCGCGCGCTCGGCCTGGCCACGATCGGCGACGTCGCGCGCTATCCGGAGGCGGCGCTGGTGGCGAAGCTGGGGCCGACCACCGGCCCGGTGCTGGCGGCGCTCGCCCGCGGCGAGGACGGGCGGCCGGTCGAGCCCGAGCAGGCGCCGGTGTCGATCGGCCACCAGGAGACGTTCGATCGCGACCTGGCCGAGCGCGCCGACCTCGAGGTCGTGCTCCTGCACCAGCTCGACCGTGTCGCCGAGCGCCTGCGCCGCGCCGAGCTGCGCGCCACCGTGGTCGGCATCGTCGTCAAGCACGACGCGCCCACGCCCGGCCACCGCGGCGGCTTCCGCCAGCTCACCCGCCGCCAGACCCTGGCCGATCCGACCAGCGACGCGGCGGTGCTGGTGCGGGCCGCCACCGCGCTCCTGGCCCAGCTCGACATCGAGGATCGCCCGGGCCGGCGGGTCCGCCTGCTCGGCGCGTTCGCCGCCGGCCTCGAGCCGCGGCAGGCGCCGCGCCAGCTCGCGCTCGACGAGGCCGGGCGCGCCCGCGGCGAGCGGCTGGGCGACGCCCTCGACCGGCTGCGCGATCGTTTCGGCGAGGCGGTGGTGCGGCGCGCGGTCCACCTCGACCCCGACGACTGACGGCGCCGACGGACGGAGCTGACGCGGCGTCACGTCACGTCACGTCACGTCGCGGCGCGGCGCGGCGCGGCGCGGCGCGATCGCGGGCGCGACGAACGGTGGCCGGCCGTTGACCGGCGGGGCACGAATCGGCGGATACTGGATCGTCGATGGATGCGAGCCAGGTGACGACCGTGGCGAGGGCCGCGGATCCGGGCCGTCACCCGGCCGTGCTCGTCGCGGGGCACGGCGGCGACGAGGCGGCGGCGCTGGCGCGGGTGGGCGAGCTGCTCCTGGCCGCGGGGCCGGCGTGGGCGGTGCGCCGGCTCGCCGCCCGCGACGGGGCGGAGGCGGCGCCCGATCGACTCCACCTCAAGGTGGCGCTCGACGGGTTCGCCGCGCACGGCGACGGACCGGCGCTCCTGGCCGTGGCCGGAGCGGCGCGGCGGCTCGGCGGGCGGCTGGCCCTGGTGGCGGCGCCCGACGCGCCCGTGGTCGGCGCGTACCCCGAGGACGCGACCCTGGACCTCGGCTGGCTGGGCGAGCGGCTGCGCGGCGCGCGGGCGTCGCCGCTGGTGGCGGTGGTGTCGCTGCGCGCGTCGGCGGGCGAGGCCTGGACCGCCGCCGACGTCCTCGCGGCGCTGGGGCCGCCGGCCTCCCACCACCTGGTCGTCGTCGAGCGCGCGGCGCGGGCCACCGCCATCGCCGCCCTGGCCGAGGCCCTGGCCGGCGACGCCCTCGATCCGACCACCGGCACGGTGACCACCGCGAGCCTGGCGGCGTGCCTGCGCGCGCGCCTGCCGGCGGCGGCGCTCCACGCGTCGGCGGACGCCGGCGCGCCGGCCACCGTGGTGGCGCCGCCGTCCCTGACGCGCCGCTTCGCGCTGGGCTGGTCGCGGCGGTCGCCGGGGGCCACCGCCGCCGCCGCGGGGCCCGAGGCGGCGCCGCCCGGCGGCGGCCTCGAGGGCGTGGTGCTGCCCGGTCGCTTCGAGGTCGTGGCCGAGCTGGCGCGCGGCAGCTTCGGGACGATCTACCGCGCCCACCAGCTCGCGGTCGGCCGCGACGTCGCGGTCAAGGTGCTGCACGCGCCGGTCGATCCGGCGTCCGCGGACGGCCAGCTCTTCCTGCAGGAGATCCAGGCGGTCGGTCGCATCGATCACCCCAACGTCGTGCGCATCCACCAGGCCGACGTCGCCCACGACGGGCGGCTCTTCTTCGCCATGGAGCTCCTGGCCGGGCGCACGCTGCAGGAGCTGATCGACGCCGGCCCGGTCGAGCCCGCCCGCGCGGTGGCGCTGGTCGGCCAGCTCCTGGCCGGGCTGGGGGCCGCCCACGACGCCGGCCTGGTCCACGCCGACGTCAAGCCGGCCAACGTCATCGTCGTCGACGGCCGCGACGGCGAGCGCGCGGTGCTGGTCGACTTCGGCCTGGCCCGGCTGCGCGCCGCCGGTGCCGCCGCCGACTCCGCCGGCGGGACGCCCGCGTTCATGGCGCCCGAGCAGCTCCGCGACGGGCGGGTCGACGCCCGCTCCGATCTGTTCGCGGTCGGGCTGGTGCTGGTCGCCCTGCTCACGGGCTGGCGGCGGCGGCGGGCCAGCGAGCTGGTGCCGCCGCTCGACGAGGTCGGCGACCCACGGCTGCGCGCCGCGCTGGCCCGGGCGCTGGCGATCGACCCCGCCGCCCGACCCAGCAGCGCCGCCGAGCTGGCGGCGCTCCTCGCCGGCGACGCCGCCGCCTCCGGCGCGCTCGCCGACGCGCCGTCGATCGCGCCGCCGCCGTTTCGCCGCCTGGCGCCCTTCACCGAGGCCGATCGCGGCCACCTGCTGGGCCGCGACGCCGAGCTGAGCGCCCTCGTCGAGCACGTCCTGTTCCGCCCCCGCGTCGTGGTCACCGCGGCGTCGGGCGTGGGCAAGACCTCGCTCCTGCGCGCCGGGCTGTTGCCGCGGCTCGACGGCCTGGTGACGCGCGCGCTGTACGTCTCGTGCCGCGTCGAGCCGGCCGCGGCCATCATCGCCGGGCTCGCGCCCGGGGCCGAGGACGTCGTCGCCGCGGCGCGGGTGGCCCTGGCCGGGGGCGGCCGCGTGGTGCTCGTGCTCGATCAGCTCGAGGCCGTGCTCGTCGACGAGCCGGGCGGCGCGCGCGCGCGCGGTGACCGGGGGTGGCTGGCGGAGCTGCTGGCGTTCGACGCCGGGCGAACCGGGGCGCTGGCGCTCGTGCTCGCGGTGCGCGAGGACCACCTGGCCCGGCTCCTCGATCGCGCCGACCTGCGCGCCGAGGGCGCCCCCATCGTCCGGCTCGGGCCGCTCGCGGCGGCCGGCGCGCGCGAGGCCCTCGAGCGCCCGCTGACCGAGCGCCGCCTCGCCATCGCCCCCGAGCTCCTCGACGCGCTGCTCGAGGATCTGGTCGCCGCCGCCGCCGCGCTGGCGCCGGAGCTGGGGTGGGACGGCGCGCCGGCGGTCTACCCGCCGCACCTGCAGCTCGCCGGCGCCGTCCTCCACGAGGCGCTGGCTCCCGACGAGCGCTGCCTGACCCTCGAGCACTACCGCCGCCTCGGCGGGCTCGACGCGATCGTCGGCGAGCACCTCGAGCGCGTGCTCGAGACCGAGCTCGACGCCGAGGCCGCGACCATCGCCCGCGACCTGTTCCTGGCCCTGGTCACCGGCGTCCACACCCGCGCCGCGCGCACCGAGGCCGAGCTGCTCGACCGGGTGAGCCACGACCCGGCGCGGGTGACGGCCGTGCTCGAGGCCCTGCGCAGCAGCGGCCTGGGGGTCCGGGTCGGTCGCGCCGGGGGCGAGCCGGCGTGGGAGCTGGTCCACGACAGCCTGGTGCCGCGGGTCCAGAGCTGGCTCGATCGCCGCGACCTGGCGCGCCGCCGCGCCCAGGAGCTGGTGCGCTACCACCTGCGGCACGCGCGCGCCGACGCGCCGCGCTACCTGTCGCGCGCCGAGCTGCGCGAGGTCGACGCGCACCCCGGCGTCGTCGACGAGCTCGAGGCCGAGTGGCAGCGCCGCCGCCGCCGCGGGGCGCCGCTGGCGCCGTCGCCGCGGGCGCTGGTCGCGCGCTCGCGCGCGATCGCCCGGCGCAGCCGGTTGGCCGCGATCGGGCTGGTCGCGATCATGCTGGCGGTGGTCGGGCTGGCGGTGAACGACCGTCGGACCACGGCGGCCGCGGCCCGGCGCGAGCAGCGCCTGCGCGACCGCGATCTCGGCCGCTTCACCCTCGAGCTCTCGGCCTTCGACTGGGATCCGGACGCCGGGGCGGCGCGCGCGGTCCCGCTGGCCGAGCTGCCCGGGCTACGGTGGGCGCTCCACCAGCCCGACGCCGACGATCCCGATGCGCCGGGCGCTCCCTTGCCGTTCGTGCGCGGGATCGCCGGCGCGCGCGGCGACGACGGCGTGCGGCGGCACGAGGAGCTCGAGGCGCCGGGGCGCCCGGCGCTCCTGGTGGTCGACGGCCGCGACCGCGACGGCCGCGGCTGCCCGCCGTCGGTGGTCCCGGTGCGCGCGCTCCCAGGCTACGCGCGGCGGGGCGCGGGCGAGCGCCTGAGCGTGCGGGTCCCGACCTGCCAGGCCTCGGCCGCGGGGGTCATCCTCGTCCCGGCCGGGCCCTTCGTCCGCGGCGGCCTGGGCACGCCGCCGTCGCGCTACAAGCAGGGCTTCCCCGATCTGGCCCGGGAGGAGCTCGTGCAGCTCCCGGCGTTCACGATCGACCGGACCGAGGTCTCGAACGCCGCGTTCCAGGCGTTCGCGGCGATGAGCGAGGTCACCGGGATCGTCGCGCCGACCTACGGCGGCTCGGGGCCGCTGCGCGACGCCGGCGGCCCCGCCTACCCGGCGGCGAGCCTGAGCTGGCGCGAGGCCCGCGCCTACTGCCGCTACCTGGGCAAGGACCTGCCGACCAGCGCGGAGTGGGAGAAGGCGATGCGCGGCGGGCTGGTCCTGCCCGACGGCCGCCCCAACCCGTGGCCGCGCCGCAACCTGCCGTGGGGGGATCCGGACCTGCCGCTGCCGGTGCGCCTGCGCGACGGCGATCGGGTCCACGGCCCGCTGCCGGTGGGCGCGACGGCCGGCGACGCGAGCCCGTACGGGGTCCTCGATCTCGCCGGCAACCTGCTGGAGTGGACGGCCTCGCCGGCGCCGGATCATTCGTCCGGATTTCGGACGGTGCGCGGCGGGTCGTGGGACGACGCCGAGGCCGCCCTGGTCGACTTCATGGCCATCGAGAACCCGCGCCCGGTCGGGGCCCGGCTGTTCTCGCTGGGCGCGCGCTGCCGGGGGCCGGCGGAGCTGGCGCGGTGAGCGACCGCCCCGGCGCCGGGGCGGCGGGGTACGGGCGGAGCAGGGCGTGGTGGCGGGGCAGGAGCCCGAGGCGGCCGTAGCAGTGGGGCCCGAGCAGGGCGCGGCTGCCCCACACCTGGATCGGTGGCCCCGCCCGCGGGCCGGCCTGGAGCGCGGCGGGGAGCCGCGCCATCGTTCGCAGCCCGGCCTCGGTGGTCGCGGTGGCGCAGCCGAGCAGGCGGACGTGGCCCACGCCGAGCGCGCGCAGGATGGGCGCCAGCGCGGCGAAGTCGGCGGCGGTCCCGGCGTCGGGGCCGAGCCGCCAGCCGCCGAGCTCGAGCAGGCGGTGGTCGCCGCCGGCGTGGCCGATGAGGTCGAGCGCGCGCACCGGCGGCGGCCCGGCGTGGCGCGCCTCGCGCGCGGCGAGGCGATGGAGGGCCGTGGCGAGATCGGCGGCGCAGGCGACGCCGAAGCCGCGGACCCCGCGCCGCACGAGGTCGAGCTCCTCGCCACCGGCGGCGCTGATGGCGTTGAGGCAGACCGGCTCGGGGTCGGTGCGCGCGCCCGGGCCCCGGGGAGGCACGGCGCCCCTCACCGCTGGTGCGACGGCGGCAGCTTGGGGATGCTGAGCGGCCACAGCGTGTAGGCGGGCTCGGCGACGAACAGCGCGCCCTCGTGGTGCGCGGGATCGGCGGGATCGAGCGTGGTCAGCGCCAGGGCGTCGCGCGGGTAGAAGAGCTGGGCCAGCGGATCGAAGTCGGCGAGCGGCACGACCCGCGTGACCTGGGGCAGCGACGTGATCCGCGAGGTGCCGCCGTGCCAGAGCTGGAGCTCGACCTGGCCGGCGTCGACGCCGACGACGCGGGCGTGGAAGCCGCGGTAGCGGACCCGGGTGGCGCCGGGCGGGGCGGTCTCGGGATCGGGGATGACCAGGACCTCCATGTACTCGTAGTCGCGCCCGTCGTTGCGCAGGGGCCAGCGCACGCGGGCGTCGAGGCGCGCCCGCTGCCAGTGATCGCGGGCGATGCGGACGACGCCGCGGACCGCGCCGCCGGTGAGGGCGAGCTCCAGGCGCTCGTCGTCGTACTGCACGCTGGCCAGGGCGATGGTGCCGGCCTCGTACGCGCTCACCGACCTGAGCTCGTCGATGGGGACGAGGAGGGCGGGGTCGCGGTTGACCTCGTCCGGGTCCTCGGCCCAGAACGACATGAGCATGGCGCCGTGGGCGTCGGGCGTCGTGGCGCGGCTGTGCAGATGGACGCTGCAGTCGTGGAACACGATCGTGGGCATGGTCCTCCGGCGGCCGGTGGTCGCGCGAGCGACCCCGGATCCCTGGGGTGAAGCGGGCCGTCGGCGTCCGCGGCTAGCGGCGCAGGCCCAGCGCGTGGATGAGGTTGTAGACGTGGGCCCGGGCGAGCTCGAGCTGGCGCGCGGTGCGGGCGACGTTCCAGTCGTTGGCCTCGAGCAGCTCGAGCAGGTAGCGGCGCTGGAAGTCGCGGGTGGCCTCGTGGAAGGTGGCGCGGCGGCCGTCGTCGGCGGCGCGATCGGCGGCGGGGAAGACGTGGTGCTCGAGCACCACGGTCGAGCGCTCGCCGTGGGCGCGGATGACGGCGGCCTCGATGGCGTGGGCGAGCTCGCGCACGTGCCCGGGCCAGCTCGCGTCGCGGCAGGCGAGCTGGGCGCGGCGCGACACCGTCATCGCCGGCAGGTCGTGGCGGCGGCAGGCCTCGGCGCACACGTGCTCGACCAGCTCGGGGATGTCGTCCTTGCGCTCGTGCAGGCCGGGCATGGCCAGGGGCACGACGTGGAGGCGGTAGAACAGATCCTCGCGGAACTCGCGGGCGGCGACCTTCTGGCGCAGGTCGACGTTGGTCGCGCTGATGATCCGGACGTCGGCGCGGATGGTGGAGGTCGCCCCCAGGGGGTGATACTCGCGGGCCTGCAGGAGGTGTAGGAGCTTGGCCTGACCGCTGGCCGGCAGATCGCCGATCTCGTCGAGGAGCAGGGTGCCGCCCTCGGCGGCCGCCACCTTGCCCGGGAGCCTGCGGTTGGCCTGCGAGTGGGCGCCGCGCTCGGCGCCGAACAGCTCGCTCTCGATCAGGGTCTCGGGGATCGCGGCGCAGTTGATGGCGACGAACGGGCCGCCGGCGCGCCGGCTGTTCTCGGCGAGCGCGCGCGCGAGCGCGGTCTTGCCGGTCCCCGCCGGGCCGGTGATGAGGACGTCGATGTCCAGCGGCGCCACGAGCGAGGCCTCTTGCAGCACGTGGGCCAGCGCACGCGAGCGGCCGATCAAGTTCGGACAGCGGAAGCGCTGACGCACCTCCTGGGTGTGATCGGTGAGGGCGGCGCGGGCGCGCGGCGCGAGCAGCCGGTCGGCGATGGGGGCGAGCTGGCGCGCGAACAGCTCGAGGCGCTGGCGGTCGGTGGCGTCGAAGCCGCCGGGGCGGACGGTGCCCTGCAGGTAGATGACGCCGATGGGCGGCGCGGTGCCGATGGGCGCGCACAGGACGGCCTGGATCTCGTGACGGCGGACGCTGCCCAGATCCTCGAAGCGGGTGTCGTCGAGGGCCGACGGGGTCTCGACCGTGCGGCCGTCGGCGAGGGTGCGGGCGATGATGCCGCGGGAGATCGACTCGCGGATGGTCGCGGCCTCGGCGCAGGTGACGTGGTGGCCCCGCCAGTAGCGGGGCGGGGCGTCGTCGTCGGGGTCGTCGTCGTGGAGCTCGAGGTAGGCGACCTCGGCGCGGGTGACCTCGACCACCAGGGCCAGCGCCTGCTCGAGCAGCGGCTCGACCTCCGCCGCGCCGCCCAGGTCGAGCAGGCGACGGTAGAAGTCGCGCTCGCGGACGATCTCGTCCCCCGTCATCCTGCGAATGTAGCCGATGCGCGCGACGCCCACAGCGATCCGGGGTGTCCACTGGAGTGGACATCGTCGCGCGGTCGGATCCGGTGGAGTGGACACCTGGTCGTGCCCTCGACGCACAGGTGGACCGGGCGGCCCCTGGCCGTGCGCGGCGATCGGGCGCGCCGGCGGTGGGCGCAGGTGGGCACGGGCGGTGCACCGTGGGAGCGCATGTCGCTGTCCATCGGTGAGCCCGGCGACGGGGTCATCGACTCCATCGCCAAGCTGATCCCGGGCGAGGTCGTGTTCGTACACACGATCGTGCTGTCCACCGGGAGCATCACGCGCCCGGCCACGGCCCTGGCGCTGGTGGCGTCCGGCATCCTCGTCAGCGCCGTGGTCCTGTACCTGGCGTCGCGCCGCCGGCCGGCGCCGCTGGGCCAGTACCTGATCCGGGCCGCCGCCTACGTGTCGTGGGCGGTCACCATCGACAACGTCTTGCTCGGGCTCGACGCCCGCTGGATCCCGGCGCTGGCGGTGGGCGCCGTACCGGTCCTGGGCGCGCTCCTGTTCCCGCCGGCGGCGCCGCTCGCAGCGCCGCGGGAGGTCGCGTCATGAGCACGTCGCCGTCGTTCACCTGCTGGCGCTGTCGCAAGCAGAGCTCGATGACCATCCGCGCGCTGATGCGCGTGACGGTGCCCGAGCTGCACCTCGACCTGCGCTCGTACCTCTGCGATCAGTGCGGCATGGACAACGTCCTGGAGCGGACCCCACCGGAGTGGGCCGACATCGACCGCAGCCAGCGCCGGGCGTGAGCGGCCCTCGGCCGGTGGCCACGGTCGCGCGCTAACCTGCCGGAATCGTGTGCCTCGCCGGGGACGGCCGGGCCGCACGTCGATCCGGGTTCCCGCCGGTGCAGACTTGCGTGTCTGATGGGCATGGCCTCCGCACCGCTCCCGCGCGCCGTCTCCACCGCTGCTGGCCGGTCGGCGGCGGCGCTCGTGGCGCTCGCCCTGGCCGTCGTCACCGTCGGCGCGCCGCGCCCGGCGTGGGCCGACGACGAGCCGGTCGGCTTCGCCCTGGTCGTGGGCAGCAACGCACCCGGCCCCGGTCAGACCCGCCTGGCGTGGGCCGAGGACGACGCGCGCGAGGTCGCCGACCTGCTGGTCACCCTCGGCGGCTACCGGCGGGAGCACGTGCGCGTGGTGCTGGCGCCGACGCCGGCCCGCCTCCTGGCCGAGGTGGCGGCGATCGAGCGCGCGGTCGCGGCCGCCGGACGCCCGGCGCGCCTGTTCTTCTACTACTCCGGTCACGCCCGCGCCGCGGCGCTGTCGCTGGGGACGGCCGAGCTGCCGCTGGCCGAGCTGCGGGCGCGGCTCCTCGCCGTGCCGGCGGCGCTCACCGTGGTCGTCCTCGACGCGTGCCAGAGCGGCGCCTTCTCGCGCACCAAGGGCGTCGAGCCGGCGGCCGACTTCTCGTTCAACTCGCGGGCGCGGCTCGACGCCACCGGGATCGCGGTGCTGGCGTCGTCGACCGACAGCGAGCTGTCGCAGGAGTCGGACTTCCTGCGCTCGTCGTACTTCACCCACCACCTCCTGGTCGGGCTGCGCGGCGCCGCCGACACCAACGGCGACGGTCGGGTCTCGCTCGACGAGGCCTACCGCTACACCTACCACCACACCCTCACCGCGACCGCGGCGACCGCGGTCGGCAGCCAGCACGTCTCGGTCGAGGTCGACCTGAAGGGGCAGGGCGAGATCCCGCTGTCGTTCCCGGAGCCGACGACCACGTCGATCACGCTGCCGCCGGCGGCGGAGGGGCAGGTGCTGATCGAGCGGCTGCCGGCGCGCGCGGTGGTGGCCGAGGTCCACAAGGCGCGGGGCGCGCCGCTCGCGATCGCGGTGGCCCCCGGCCGCTACCAGGTGCTGGTGCGCGGCGAGACCCGCCTCCTGCGCTGCGCGGCGGCGCCGGGGCGGACGCCGGTGACGGTGGCGCTCGACGGCTGCGCGGTGGAGCGCCTGGTCGCGGCCACCGCCAAGGGCGACGCCGACCTCGGGCCGCGCTGGCACCTGGCGGTGGTGGCGGGCCTGGGCGCGGGCCGCGGCGACGGCTACGTCGATCGGCTCGAGGACTTCGGCTACCACCGCCAGGGCCTCGTCTCCCCGCAGCTCGGCGTGCACCTCGCCCAGCGCCTCCACGCCCGGGTGCTGGTCGGCGGCGAGCTCCTGCTGCTCGGCGGCGAGGAGTGGCGGCGCGACACCGAGCTCGAGCCGCTGCGCCTGCGCTGGGACACGCTGGCGCTGGGCGGGTTCGGTCGGGTCGAGCTCGGGCGCCGGCGCGTCGTCGCCTACGGCCAGCTCGGCGCCGGGCTGGCGCTCGGCCTGACCACCTTCCACGACCAGCTCGGGACCAGGACGAGCGACGCCTACCCCGGCCTCTACGGCGCGGCCGCCGTGGGCGTGGACGTGTGGTTCACCCGGCGCTGGGGCCTGACCGCGCGCCTGACCGGCAGCTACGCGCCGGCGATCGACAACCTGCTCGGCGACCAGCACGACGGCGGCCTCGTCACCGTCGGCCTGGGCGCGGTGACCCGGAGGTGAGGCTCATGCGCACGCGACACGGCGCGACCTGGCTCGTGGTGGTGGTGGGCGCAGCGGCGTCCGGCGGCGCCACCGACTGCGGGCAGATCATCGAGGACCGCGGCTTCGACCTGTGGTGCGGCGAGTCCCTGTGCACGTGGCGGCTCGAGAAGGGCGAGGTCCGGCCGGCGCCGACCTGGCACCCGGGCGATCTCGGCGTCGAGCTGCTCGGCGACGACACCGCGATCGCCCAGATGACCCCGGTCGAGGCCAGCGACGGCACCTGCGTCCGCTTCACGCTGGTCGCCGACGTCGCCGAGGACGCCGAGGTCCGGCTGGCGATGGACGTGTTCGGCGACGGCTCGGTCGAGACCGACGAGCGCGTCCCCACCAGCGACTGGCGCAAGCTGACCTACCTGGTGCGGATGCCCGCCGACTACAGCGGCGTCCTCTTCCGGCTCGCCAAGCGGGGCCGCGGCCGCGCCGTGCTCGCCAACATCGGCGCCGAGATCGCCCGCGACGCCGACTGTACGACCCCGCCGCTGGCGGTGATCCGGCCCGACGGCGCGGTCTGCACCGCCGACGCCGATTGCGCCAGCGGCCAGTGCTACGAGTGGCCGGGGGCGTGGCCCGACGTGTGCGGCGGCTGCGACGAGGACGCCGACTGCACCGGCGGCGAGCTGTGCGTGGTCGGCGGGGCGTGGCCGGGCTGGCTGAGCGTGGCCAGCCAGTGCCTGCCGCCGGGCGCGCTCGCCGACGGCCTGCGCTGCATGCGCGACGCGACCTGCGCCTCGGGTCGCTGCCTCGACGGGGTGTGCGGCGCGTGCGCGACCGCGGCCGACTGCGGCGGCGACGCCTGCCTGCCGGCGGACGGGGTCCGGCCGGCGCGCTGCGATCGCGGCCGCGGTCCGGGCGCCGGCTGCTTCGACCACGGCGACTGCGACAGCGGCGCGTGCGCCGGCGCGCCGCTGCGCGGCTGCGACGGCCGCCTCGACCGCGAGTGCGACGCCGACGCCGACTGTCCGGGCGAGCTCGCCGACCCCGACCTCCACGCCTGTGAGACTGTCGGCTTCGCCGGTGGCACCTGTCAGTGATCCTCGCGACGCCTACGTGCGCTACGGCCCGGCGCTGGTGCGCAAGGCCGCGCGCTACCTGCGCAACTCCGACGACGCCATCGATCTCGTCCACGGCCTGTTCGTGGATCTGCTCGCCGGCCCCGAGCACCTCGTGACGCTCCCCTACCTCTACCGGGCGGTCACCAACCGCTGCCTCAACCTGATCCGCGATCGGCGCGGGCGGGCGCGGCTGCTCGAGCGCGAGCAGCCGGCGCTGGTGCCGCCGTCGCGGCTCGGCGACCAGGCGCGGGTGATCGGGCTCGATCTGCTGGGCCACCTGGGCGAGCGGCTCGACGACGGGCAGCTCGAGGTGCTGGTCTGCCGCTACCTCGACGAGATGACCCAGGACGAGATCGCGGAGCATCTGGGCGTCTCGCGCAAGACCGTGGGCAAGCGCCTGGCCCGCGCCCACGAGGTCCTGGCCGAGCTCGAGCGGGCCAGCGGCGGAGGGGTGGCGTGAGCGCGCCCGCCGCGCCCGCCCCGGCCTGCATCGGCCAGCCGCTGTCGTGGCTGGTGCTCGAGCGCCACGCCCTGGCCGAGCTCGACGACGCCGGCGCCGCGGCGGCCCGGACGCACCTCGCGGCCTGCGCCGCGTGCGCGGCCGCGCTCGATCACCTCCGCGCCGACCGCCCCGCGCTGCCCGCGCTGCCCG
>CAADGB010000047.1 GCA_900696455.1 uncultured delta proteobacterium | reverse complement strand
AGCGCGGCGCGGGCGACGTCACCGGACGCGGTCGCCGCGGCGCCGGGCGCCTCGGTGACCGGCGCCGGGCGCTCGGCCGGGCGCGGGCTGCGGCTGCTCGTCCGCTCGCGGTCGTCGCGGGCCACGCGCGGGTCGCGGGCCTCGCGCTCCTCGCGCTCCTTCTGCTTCAGGTCGCTCATCGACGGGTTGAACTCGTGGAGCGTCCCCGCCTCGGCGACGAAGCTGTGGCGCCACTGCACGACGCCGTGCTGGCGCAGGGTCACGGTGTGCTGGCCGGGCGGGACCGGGAGCTTCACCGGCGTCTTCTGCGGCAGCTCCTGACCGTCGAGCAGGACGGTCATCCCCTGGGGCTGCGAGTCGACGGCGAGGGTGGCCATGTTGGCGTTGGCGTCGGCCGCGCCCAGCACCACACGGATGGTCTGGGTCTCACCCGCCGACAGCTCGACCGAGGTCTCCCACGACTGGTGACCGTCGCGGCTGACCTTGATCTGGACCACGCCGGGCTCGAGCTGCACCGACCACGGCGCGCCGGCGCCCTGGTGCGGCTCCATGCCGGCGATCTTGATCGTGGCGTCGGCCGGCTCGACGATGAACTTGAGGGTGCCGGGCTGGGTGGCGGCGGCGGTGGCCGCCGGCGCCGCCGCCGGGCCGCGGTCTCGCCCGACCGTCCAGTAGACGCCGACGGCGATCGCGGCGGCCGCGAGCAGGCCGAGGATGGCGACCTTGGCGCCGCCGCCGCGGCGCTCGACCAGCGCCGCGCCGAAGGCCGGCCCGTCGCCGAGGTCGGCGGCGTCGGTGGCCGGGTTGGGCACGGTGTGATCGTCGGTGGCCGGCGTCGCCACCGGGATCGAGCTGGTGCGCGGCCGCCGGCCGCCGACCGCGTCGTTGCTCGAGCCGTGCGGCCAGGTC
Source organism: uncultured delta proteobacterium (assembly GCA_900696455.1). Taxonomy (GTDB): domain Bacteria; phylum Myxococcota_A; class Polyangia; order Haliangiales; family Haliangiaceae; genus UBA2376. Next base: position 5,012 of record CAADGB010000047.1, on the reverse strand, counting down.
GACGGCGCCGCCCGTCGCGCCGGCGCGCCCATGCCGACCAGGGTCGAGGCCGACGCCGGATCGTCGGCGCTGAAGCTGCGGGCGTCGACGTGGCCGCCCTGGGCCGCCAGCGCGTGCGGGCCGCTGGCCGCGCTCGCCGCCGCGACGGCCGCCGCCGGCACCGGATGTCGGCCCGAGTGATCGGGGACGTCGTCGAGCACCACCGGGACCTCGGCCTCCTGGCCGCCCCAGGCGACGTCCGCGTCTTCCTCCTCGACCGCGCCGTGGCTGCCGGCGCGGCGTGGCGGCGCCGCCGGCGCGTCGGTCGGTGGCCGCAGCGGCAACGGGGTCCGGAGCGGTGACGGCGAGCGCGACACGCCGGCCAGGGAGTCGGTCACCGCCGGGCCGCTGAAGTTGCCCCCCGGCGCCTCGAGCGAGAACGCCCACTCCGACCAGGTCTGGACCTCGCGGTTGGTCGCCGAGAGGTTGTAGCGGATGCGCACGCCGTGCAGGTCGTCGCGCATCTCGGCGGCGTGGTGGTAGCGCTCGTCGGGATCGCGGGCCAGCGCCTTGAGCACGATGGCGTCGAGCTCCGGCGGCACCGCCTGGTTGAACGCCGACGGCGGCAGGATGTCCGAGCGCTGGACGTTGACGAGGGTCTGGTACTCGTTCTTGGACGCGAACAGCGGGCGCGCGGTGAGCAGCTCGTGGGCGATGACGCCGACCGAGAAGATGTCGGAGCGGGCGTCGAGGTCCTTGCCCGCGATCGCCTCGGGCGCCATGTACGCCAGCTTGCCCTTGACCCGCCCGGTCTGGGTGCGGAGCTGCTGCGACTGCGCCTTGGCGATGCCGAAGTCGATGACCTTGAGGTGACCGCTCCGGGTCACCAGCAGGTTCGACGGCGAGACGTCGCGGTGGACCAGGCCGAGCGGTTCGCCCGACTCGTCGAGGCGGGTGTGGGCGTACTCGAGCGCGTCGCAGAGCTGGAGCAGGAGGGCGACCGTGACGTTGATGTTGGGCGGGCCCGAGACCTTGCGGGCCTGGCGCAGGATGCGCCGGACGTCGCGGCCGTCGATGTACTCCATCGAGATGAAGTAGACGGTGCCGACCCGGCCCAGCTCGTAGAGCTGGACGACGTTGGCGTGCTGGAGCATCGACGCCAGCTTGGCCTCGCGCACGAACGACTTGACGAAGCTCGCGTCCTCGGCGAGGTGGGGCAGGAGCCGCTTGAGCGCGACGATGCGCTCGAAGCCCTCGATGCCGCGCTCCTTGGCCCGGTGCACCGTGGCCATCCCACCCACCCCGAGGCGCTCGTACACCAGGTAGGGCCCGAAGACTTCCTGGCCGAGCGAGTCGTTACCGGGGGGAGGAGAGGTCATTCCGCGTACCGCTACCGGCCGGGGATGTTGCCACGGACGGTCCGGGCCTCGCCTGGAAAACGTGCGCAAAGGCTGGCCGTGACGAGCGCCGCGGCGGTGCGCGCGCGCCCACACCGGCGCACACGAGGCGCCGCGGCGAGCGGATCAGTCGGCGGCCTCCTCGGGCGTGAGCACCTCCATGGTCAGGGCGTGGATCGGCCCCTTGAGCTCCTCGGCCAGCGCGGCGTTGATCAGGCGGTGGCGGGCGATCAGGCTCTTGCCGGCGAACGCCGTCGACACGACGCGCGCCTTCCAGTGGTCGCGGGTGCCGGTCAGATCCTCGAGCGTGACCACGGCGTCGGGCAGGGCGGCCTTGATGCGGGCCTCGATGTCCGCCGGGTTCACGACGCCACCCCGAGCTCGCGGCCGACGCGGGCGAAGGCCTCCACCGCGCGGTCGACGTCGTCGTCGCTGTGCGCCGCCGAGAGCTGGACGCGGATGCGCGCCTGATCGCGCGGCACCACCGGGAACGAGAAGCCGATGACGTAGATCCCGAGGTCGAGCAGGCGCTGGGCCATCTCGGCGGCGAGCCGGGCGTCGCCGAGCATGACCGGGACGATCGGGTGCTCGCCGGGCCGGACGCGCAGGCCGGCGGCGGTGACGCCGGCGCGGAAGCGGCGGGTGCTGGCCTCGAGCCGGTCGCGGAGCGCGGTCGAGCCGCTGACCAGGGACAGGGCCGCCAGGCTGCCGGCGACGATCGGCGGCGCCAGGGTGTTGGAGAACAGGTAGGGGCGCGAGCGGTTGCGCAGCAGATCGATGATCTCGCGGCGGCCGCTGGTGAAGCCGCCCGATGCGCCGCCCAGGGCCTTGCCCAGGGTCGAGGTGTAGACGTCGACGCGGTCCATGCAGCCGCGCAGCTCGGCGGTGCCGCGGCCGGTCTTGCCGACGAAGCCGGTGGCGTGGCTGTCGTCGACCATGACCAGGGCGCGGTGGCGCTCGGCCAGGTCGCAGATGGCGTCGAGGCGCGCGATGTCGCCGTCCATCGAGAACACGCCGTCGGTGGCGATCAGGCGCAGGCGCTTGCCGGCGGTGGCCACCAGCCGGGCCTCGAGGTCGTCGAGGTCGTCGTGCTGGTAGCGGTGACGCTCGGCCTTGCACAGGCGGATGCCGTCGATGATCGAGGCGTGGTTCAGGGCGTCGGAGATGACCGCGTCGTCCTCGCCGAGGATGGTCTCGAACAGGCCGCCGTTGGCGTCGAAGCACGAGCCGTAGAGGATCGTGTCCTCGGTGCCGAGGAACGCGCTCACCGTCGCCTCCAGCTCCTTGTGCCGGTCCTGGGTGCCGCAGATGAAGCGCACGCTCGACAGGCCGTAGCCGCGCTCGTCGAGCGCGGCCCGCGCCGCCGCCACCACCTCGGGGTGCGAGGACAGGCCGAGGTAGTTGTTGGCGCAGAAGTTGACGACCTCGCGGCCGCCGACCTGGATGTGGGCGCGCTGCGGCGACGCGATCACGCGCTCGTGCTTCCACAGCCCGGCGTCGCGGATCTCGGTCAGGGTGCGGGCGAAGTGCTCTCTCGCTTGCTCGTACATGGTGACTCCCGGTCGGTTCCCGGTCGGTTGCCGGTCGGCGCGGTCGGTTCCCGGCCGGTGCCCCGGCCGGTGCGGGCTCAGTGCGCGAGGCTGGCGCCCTGCTCGAGGAGGGCGCGGATCCTGGGCACCAGCTCGTCGGTCATGGCCTCGAGGTCGAACGCCGGGCGCCAGTCCCAGTCGGCGCGGGCGCACCGATCGTCGAGGGCGCGCGGCCACGAGTCGAGGATGGCCTGGCGCAGCGGATCGGGCGCGTAGGTGATGCGGACGCCGGGCACCGCCCGCGCCACCGAGGCCGCGATCTGATCGGCGCGGGGGGAGAACGCGGCGATGTTGTAGATGCAGCGGCCCAGGCGCTCGCGGGGCGCCGCCGCCAGCTCGAGCAGCGCGCGCACGCCGTCGGGCATGTACATGAGCGGCACCCGGGTGTCGGCGCGCGCGAACGACTCGTAGGCGCCGCGGCGCACACCGTCGACGTACATGAACAGGGCGTAGTCGGTGGAGCCGCCGCCCGGCAGCGCGGCGCTGATGAGGCCGGGGAAGCGCACGCCGCGGCAGTCGAGGCCGTGGCGGCGCCAGTAGTACTCGCACAGGAGCTCGCCCGAGGCCTTGGTCACCCCGTACATCGTGGTGGGGTGGAGCGGCACGTCGTCGGGGCACGGATCGGGCAGGCCGGGGCCGAAGACCGCGATCGACGACGTGAAGACGAAGCGGGCCACGGCGTGGGCGCGGCAGGCCTCGAGCAGGTTCCAGGTGCCGGTCTGGTTGACCCGGTAGGCCAGCTCCGGATCGCGCTCGCCGGCCGCCGACAGGATCGCGGCGAGGTGGAAGACCACGTCGGGACGCTCGTCGGCGATCACGGCCTGGACCGCGGCGGCGTCGGTGACGTCGAGCGGCCGCCAGTGGGCGCCGGCGCCGGTGGCGGGGACGCGCAGGTCGGTGGCGACCACGCGGTGCTCGGCCTGGACCAGCGCCCCGATGAGGTCGGCGCCGAGCTGCCCACCCGCACCGGTCAGAAGGATGTTCATCGGGGCGGCACTATCCCGGGGCAGCCCGCCGAAATCAATGGGGAGGCCGGTCCCGATCCTCGCCCTCGTGGTCGTCACGGCGGCGGCGAGACCTGCAAGGGCGCACTCCATCATCGAGGTTCTGAACGTCAGCGGTTCGACGGGCCGGCGACCGCCGGCACGATCGAGCGTGTGAACGATCAGGCCGGGCGCCGCGCCTGCCACGCCGGGGCGGCGTCGACGCCGCGGGCGGCGAAGCGCGGCAGGTAGTCGCGGGTGAAGGTCTCGTCGAGGATGTCGGCGTACTCGCGGGGCGGGGCCAGGCCCCACGTCCGGTCGTCGTCGGTCACGCCGCCGTCGTCGCGGCTGCCGTAGCTCTCGTGGAGGTGGGCGAAGAGCCGCGGCAGCTCGGCCTCGACCAGGGCCGGGAGCCGCTCGGCCAGCGGCGTGGTCAGGAACCAGTCGAGGCAGTCCCAGCCGAAGTCGCGGTGGCGCACCTCGTCGCGCAGGATCCGGTCGAGGGCCTTGCGCGCCGACGGTACGGTCGCGCCGGCGCGCAGGTGGCTGAACAGCGGCACCGCCACGGTCTCGTTGAGGCAGTAGATCTGCAGCGTCGCGCGCAGGACGTCGAGCTCGAGCGCGACGTCGCGGCGCGGCAGGCCGAGGCCGGCGCGATCGATGGCCGGCGGCTCGTCGCCGCCGGCGTCGGTGTAGACCTCGGCCGACAGCCCGGAGTGGACGAGCTCGTCCTTGACGATGGCGAGCCCGTCGTCGATCAGGTCGGGGCTGGCGCCGAGCTGGATGAGCCACAGCACGAAGTGCTGGGTGATCGCCGCCGAGCCGTACTCGGCGGCGATGCGGTTGCGCCACTCGACGCGGACGCGGTCGGAGGCCTCGGGCGCGGACATCGCGGTCGGCGCTCAGCGCGTCGGGCAGGCGACCGAGACCGGCGGCGGCGGGTTGCAGGTGGCGCCGGCCGGGCACGGTGGATCGGGGTAGAAGACGCCGCACTGGCCGGGGTAGGTCTCCTCGATCGTCAACCCCTGCGGCATGGTGAGCCCCGGCGGGCACTCGACCTTGCT
>CAADGB010000046.1 GCA_900696455.1 uncultured delta proteobacterium | reverse complement strand
GGCACGACCGCCCTCCCACAGCAACCCCCGTGCCGCCCGCAACTCCGCGACCCGCCATCCCCGGGTGGCCGGATTCCGGCCACCCGCGTCCGGATCTCGGACGGCGTCCGGATCCCGGCCACCCCGGAGCCCGCCACCGGCCCGGCCCGCCCCCCGCCCTCGCGCCCTCTCGCCGCCCCGCGGCGCCGCCGACCCGCCGTGCGGGGCTCTGCTAGGCTGCGGCGCATGAGCACCCACGAGGCCCGGCTGGTCTGGACCCGCGCCACCCCCGACTTCGACCTGAAGACGTACCCGCGCGACCACGCGATCACGTTCCCGAGCGGCGTGACCGTGACCGGCTCGGCCGCGCCGGCGCCGTCGACCCCGGCCGGCACGGTCGGCCCCGACACCATCGACCCCGAGGCCATGACCGTCGCCGCGGTGTCGTCGTGCCACATGATGTTCTTCCTGGCGCTGGCGGCGAAGCGAGGCCTGGTGATCGACCGCTACGAGGACGCGCCGATCGGCGTGCTCGAGCCCCGCGACGGCGCCACCTGGCTGACGAAGATCACCCTGCGCCCACGCGTCACCTGGAGCGGCGACGTGCCAGGCGCCGACGTCGTCGCCGACCTCCATCGCAGCTCGCACAAGCGCTGCTACATCGCGAGCTCGCTCCGGGGCGAGGTCGCGGTCGAGCCGGCGGACTGACGGCGGAACGGCGGGCCGACGGCGGACCGACGTCCTCGCACGGCGTCCTTCGGGGCCGCCCCGCGATGGCCGGTCCCATGCCCGGCCTTTGCGGGGACCTGCGGCTGTCTACGAGCAACCGCCTGCCCGACCGGCCGAGAATCCTGCTCACGGACCTCCTTGCGCGCGCCCCGGCACCGGCCCTTCGGCGTCGGTCGTGTCGGCGTCGGTCCCCGGCAGACAACACCGTCGTCGCCCGCAAGGATGCGGCCGCTGGCAACCAAGCCTTCGACACCAACACGCTCTACCTCGACTACGCGAACAACCTCGTGGGAGCAGGCACAATCGGCACAATCCCCTGAAGTAGTACCCGGTGCGCGTGCTGGCATAGTTGTAGCCAGAAGCCGATACGGTTCCACTGACCTGAAGGCGATCCCCGCCCACGGCCAACGTCGAGGACGAGCAATGGTACCTCGGCACCGGATACGACTACATCGGCGCTGGAACATCGACCTACTCCATCAACCTGCACGCGCCCGTCAACCTGCCCCAGGGCTCGACAATCGAGACCTTCACCTGCTACCGGTACGATGCGAACGCGTCTGGCGACATCGCGGGATCGGCACGGCTCTATCGGTCTCCTCTGCGACGAACACCGAGATCGGGAACGTGAACCTCGCGACGACCGGAAGCAGCACCTCCGTCCTTGCCATCAGCGACACTGCTCCATCCGTCGTCGTGGCGAACAACGCGAACGGCTATTTCATCCAGGCGACGTTCGGGACCGGAACGCTCCTCGGTAGCACCTTCCGTTTCTACGGTTGTCGGATCACGTACACGTACGCGAGCGTCGCTTCTGAATCGGTCGAACGTAGCCACGATGCGAACGTTGCCCTTGTGAGTCAGCGCCACGGCCAGGCGTCAAGGTTCGTGCGGTGAAGCTCGAGCGAACTGCCGCCGCGGTTGTACAGGGTCACGATCCACCGCCTCCCGTCGAGCGAGGTACCGAGGGCAGCGAGCGGAGCTCCGCCCGAAGGTGAGATACGGATCGCGTCGACGTTGGCGCCGTCCGAGATTCCAGAGCTGTGCACCTGCCCGAAGGAGAGCGAGGCTACCGCTTGCGTGAAGGTGCCCGAACGTCCCAGCTCGATGGAAACGTCGGATGGATCCGACGAGCCCTGGACCAGAGACCAGTTCGTGGAGAACGAGCTGTCCTCCGAGACTTCCGCGAAGGTCGCCCCTGCGGGCGGCTGTCCACCGACTGGATTCACGTGACCGATCAGCGCGACGTACTGTCGCGTCCCGGGCTGGAGCGCGGGAACATCGAAGCTGAACAGGTCGGGGCTGGTGCCGACGCGTTGGCCAACGTCTGCAGGCACGAACATCACCATCGGATCGGAGCGACTGGTGGCGGTCGAGCTGAGGACGGTGCCGTCGTTGTCGTCTGTCAGCGCGAGGCTCCCGTCGTGGTCCGCGAGCGCGTTTACCACGAACAGCGCCGGATCCTGACGAACCCGCGACGGAGTGCCTTCGACGGGGATCACATGCAAGGTCAGGGCCTGTTCGTCGCCAGCAAGATGGTGGTGCTGGGAGCCTCCCAGAACGAACAGAACCCTGGAACCAGGGCCCTGGTCGAGGACCGAGAACGAAACCTCCTCCGTGCCGGGTTCCGTGGCAACGGCAGGGCCAACGCGAAGGCGGAACGGCGCATCCGCCGCGACCGTCTGGGTTGTCGAGGCCTCGCCGAAGGACAGGAACGCGAGGACATCGGTGCTGACTCCTGCCTGGCTGAACCCGAACCCTGTGGTCGTCGTGACATCCGAGATCGCGTGGACGACCCGAACCGCCACGTCCGGCGCCTGATCGGTGAACAAGGCCTCGTTGATCCCGACGATGACCGTGCTCGCGTCGTCCCGACCGGCGATGATGGCCGTCACGCGCTCGCCGGCGACCGGCGCGCGATCGAAGCTGACCGCGCGGGTGAACGTGGCGACGGCGGAGACGAGTTCGAACCCCTCTGCCGGATCGAACGGCATGGGGAGCTCCACGGGCGGCGTCACCGTCCCGTAGGTGGCGTCGACGAGCTTCTCGCCGCCGGGGAGGTGGATCGCCAGGCTCGGGTCTGAGGGGTCAGCGTCATGGACGTGGGGTGCGACCAGCAGGAAGCGGATCTGCACTGCGTTCGGATCCGGTCCGTCGCCGTCTGGGCCGGCATCGCCGTCGGACAGATCCTTGATGCCGAGGATCGAGTTGCAGGCCGAGAGCGGCGCCAGCGCGAGCCCGGCCACCAGCACGAGCAGCGCGCGGTGGACCCCGGGCGCGGCGGACGACGGCGGGAGCATGGCGTGAGGTCGAGCGCGGGCGGGCATCACAAGGCACCTCCGATCACCACGCCGACCCCGTCGGCGCGGACCACGGGCGAGAGCGTGACCGAGGTGGCGCGGCGCTCGGATCGTGGCGCCGTCAGCCAGAGGACGACGCCGGCGCCGATGGCGACGACGCCAGAAGCAGTGACGACGGTGGAGACGTTGCCACGGAAGCGGGCGGCGTCGACGAGCGCCTGGCCGGCCATGTGGTCGGCGGCCGAGTCACAGATCAGGTCGTCGCCGCACAGATCCTTGGCCTCACTCCACTTCTGCTGGGCGAGGTAGCCGAGGGCCAGGCCGCCCAGCACGAGGGCGCCGCCCCCAGCCAGGGTCACGACGCCGGCGGTCTTGCGGCCGGAGCCGCCGCCACGGTCGTCGCCGCCCGTCCCGGCGCTGGCGGCGCCGCCGTCGGCCGCGCCCGCCGCGCCCGCTCCCGCGCCGCCGTCGCGCAGGGGCTCGTCGGCGCGTGGCCGCTCGCGAAAGCGCGGCACGTTGACGGACTGCTTGTCGCGCTCCGCACCGACCGTCACCCGCGTCGACCACGCCTCGTAGCCGGGGGCCTTGCCCTCGACGACGTACTCGCCGCCGTCGACCGGGATGTCGGTGTTCCACTCGGCCTCGTCGACGGGCACGCCGTTGCGCGTGATCGCGAGGCCATCGACGTTCGCCGACGCCGGGACGTTGATGATGAGGTACGAGAGGCGGGCCTCGAGCTTGCCAGCCCGGTCGCGCGCGGTGCGATTGAAGGTTGCCTGCGCGGCGTCGCTGCGGGTCATGCGCTCGGCGTCGAGAAAGTGGCCCCACGCGCTCGCGAGCTGGCCGTTCTTCTCCCGGCAGTCGGCGAGGTTGAGGAGCGTGGTCACGACCTCGTCCTTGCGGTAGCTGCCCTCGAACGCCCGGCATGCGTCCGCCAGCTTGCCCTCGCCCATGAGGCGCTTGCCCTCGCGAAAGAGCTGCTCGGCCTGGGCGCTGGCCGGCTGGGCGCTGACCGGCGCCGCGACGAGGGCGAGGCCGAGGCCGGCCGCCATCGCCAGGGACACCACGAACCACGATCGTCTCTGCATGGTGGGCTCCAGGTTATCCTGAGGTCGGCCGCTCCGACACCGCCGGGAGGTCAGGTCGGGTCTCGGCGCCCGCGGGCCGTGGGAACGTCGGTCTGGCATGCCCGCTGATATCGCGCCGGCGCGCCGGCGGTTGCGTCGGCGGCTTCGATCTCGGACAAGCCGCGGAGTTCCCTGGCGTTCCTGGGCTTCGCGCGGCGACGGTCGCGCCGCGTGTCACACGCGGCGGCGGGCCGCCCTGCCCTCACGAGATGCGCACCCGCCTCGTCGTCCTGTCCGCCGTGCTCGCGCTGGCCCTCGGCGCGTGCGACCCCGTCTCGGTCGAGCCCGACGCCGCCGACGCCGATCTCGCCGACGCCGCCGGTGACGGCGGGATCGATCCCGACGCGCCCGACGGCGCGGTCGCCCCGCCGTCGCCGCGGGGGCAGGAGCTGACCACGGCGGGCGGGCGCCTCGTCGGGCCGACCTTCACCCTCGACGTGCAGCTCGGCCACGCCACCGCGCAGGCCGCGATCGAGAGCTCGACCTACAGCCTCGAGCCGAACACCCCGATCAAGCCCTGACCCGGCCGGTCCGGTCCGGGCTCTCGGTGCCGGCTCGGGCTCGGTGCCGGTCCCGATCTCTCCGCCGCCCGCCACCGCTCACAGGAGACCTCATGAAGACCCTCGCCCTCACCGCCCTCGTCGGGCTCGGCCTCTCGCTCTCGTTCGCCGACGCCGCGGCCGTCCCTGGCCGCATGTCGTTCACCGGCCGGCTCAGCACCTCCAACGGCCCGGTCACGGGCAGCGTGAACATCACGTTCACGATCTACGACGCCGCCAGCGGCGGCGCCTCGCGGTGGAGCGAGGACCACCCCGGCGTGGCCGCGAACGCCGGCCTCGTCCACGCCAGCCTCGGCTCGCTCACGACCCTCGACGCCTCGGTCGTCGACGGCGGCGCCCTGTTCCTCGAGGTCACGGTCAGCGGCGAGACCCTGTCGCCGCGCCTGCCGCTGCACGCCGTGCCCTACGCCATCCGGGCCGCGGTCGCCGACGACGCCGATCGCGCGACCACCGCCGACACCCTCGGCACCATCACCCCCGCCCAGGTCGTGACCGCCGTGACCGCCACCGGCAGCGTCACCGCCACCCGCAGCGGCAACACCGTGACCCTCACCGGCGCCACGCCGACGTCCGCGTGCGTCAACGCGACCGCCGCCGGCACCATCGCCGCGGCGAGCTCGGGCACGACCACCGCCACCTGCGCCGCAGGCTACCTGCTCACCAGCGGCGGTTGCGCCACCGGCACCGGGCCGCTCGCCAGCTTCCGGATCCTCTACCAGAGCTACCCGTCGGGGGTCGCGGCCTGGACGTGCAGCTGGAACAACACCCACACCTCGCTCTCCCCCGGGGTCACCGCGTACGCCCGCTGCTGCCGGCTCGAGTGAGCCGCGGCTTGTCGGCCTTCGACACGCCCTCGCTGGCGCTCGGGCGGCTCCTAACGAGCGGCGCCGGCAAGCGCCCGCCATCACTCGCGCGACGGCCGCGGCTTGTCGGCCTTCGACACGCCCTCGCTCACGCTCGGGCGGCTCAGGCCGACCGGAGAGATGCAGCTCGCCGTTCGTTTCCCGCCATCTCCGACCGCGGTCGGTGAAGAGCTCAGGCCGACCGGAGAG
>CAADGB010000045.1 GCA_900696455.1 uncultured delta proteobacterium | reverse complement strand
CGCGTCACCGTCCCTCCTCCGAACGTCGCGGCGTCGCCGACCGCCTGACCCGCAGGCGCGGCGCTGGCGCGCCCACTACCACGACCGCGCGAAGCCGCGCCACGTGGGGTTCACACAGCGCTTACGCACTGTCAAGGTCAGGGCTGAGCTGGCCGGCCACACGTCCACGGAGATGAGCCACGTCGTCGGCGACCGCGCCGAGACCGTGCGCTTGACGCTGGCGCCGCCGGTCGATGCAGCGTTGCCGGTGGACGCTGGCGTCGATGCTGCGCCGTCCACAAGCGGGACCGGATCGGGGCGCCGGCCTGGAGGTGGTCGAAGGCCGCCGAGTGGCGCGGGCAGCGGAAGCGCACCAGCCTCGGGCAGCGCCGGACCGGCGAGCGGAAAGCCGTTCGACCCGGAGGGGATCGCGCGATAAGATCGTCACCGCGCGAAAACCTGAGTTGAAGGCAAGGCCGATCTTGCCGAGAACATTCGAGCAATACGAAGAGGGGAACGACATGGCGGATGAATCCGAGCGCGTGACACCGCTCTCGACAATCACGCGCGGCGCTTCGACGGCCTGCCGCAACGCATTCGACACGACGACGCTTGCGCTCACCGACATGGAGCAGCCGAACATCGCGTACGGCAGGTTCTACGTTCGTCTCGACGTGACCGAGTCGGACTTTCTTCCCCTCGCGCTCGCTCGTAGCGCGACGCCGTCCGATCGAGTTGACCCGCGGGCACCCGCCGCAGCGGTTCACGTCGGCGCGATATCGACCTCCGATCGGCTTGCGTTCGCGAGGGGCGCGAGCACGGCTGAGTTGCTTCGCAACGAGCGGGTGACGATGCGTGATCCGAGGGATCAGCCGCGTCCGAGCTACCGACCTGCTGGCGATCAGGATCCGCCGGATTCCGATCCTGAAGATCGACCCGATCGCACCCCTCCTGGCCATCGGGTGCCCGTGATCAAGGCGACCACGCTCGGTCTCTTCGCGGTCGTCGGGTGGGTTCCGCTTCCGCCAGGTGGCACCGAGGCTGAGCCTCCGCCGGTGGTGCCGGCTGGCCTCTACATCGTTCAGCGCTATCGCCTGGCCACCTACGCGCGAGGTTTCGGGCTAGGCGATCACCTCTATTCGTTCACGCTCTTTCCCGAGGAGGAAGTCGAGATTGAGATCAAGACCTGGAAGAGCCAAGAGCAGGTCGATAAGACCGGCTCGAGCATCTTCGACGGCCAATCGGACACGGCAGAAGCGACGTTCGAGGATGCGGTTCAGAGCGAGAACTCCCAGTCGTCAAAGAAGGACAAGAGCTTCGAGGCGCACGTCGAGGCCAGCGGCGAGGCGAGCTGGGGATTCGGTAGCGCGTCCATGCAGGCCGGCGTGAAGCGCTCCACGGCCGAGAGTGCCGAGCAGTTCGCGAAGAACGTCAGCAGCGCGACGCAGAAGGTCGCGAACAAGGCCAACCGCGAACGGAAGGTAGAGGTGACGCAGTCCAGCGAGGTCAAGACGACTGAAGGAGAAGAGACGCGCACCAAGCGCAAGGTGCGCAACATCAACAAGTGCAACACGCTCAACTTCAACTACTTCCAGCTCGTGAGGAAGTACGAGACGCGCCTCGAACTCTACGACGTCAAGATTCGCTACTCCTCGGGACGACCGTACTTCGACGAGGCCACGAACACGTGGCAGTACGAAGCCGAGGAAGTGCCGCTGGCGCAATGCGAAGCACTGCTCGCCCGCGGCCTCGTACCGGCCTCGCTCTCGACCGTGCGCGTGGCGATCTTCAGCATGCTGGGAGCAGGCGAGCCCGACGACCCAGGACTCGACGTGCTCACGCCAACGTCGACGCCGGAGCGGATGCGCCTGGACTCGGTCCCGTTGGCGGTCCAGCTCGCGTGGGAGGACGAGGCGCGCGCCGCAGCGAATCGTGGCGAGCCGCCGCCGCCTCGCCCGACGGCGAGGCTTCCAAGGGTCATGAGCCGCGACGAGCGCGTGATCGCGACGAACGCGATGTACACGGACGCGATGCTCGGCAAGTGTCCCGCCTGTGACGACTTCATCCAAGACAGCCGCGTCCTCGAGATCGAAGGTCGACAACTGGAGAATCGCGAGCGCGCGTTGGGCGTCGAACGCCTGCGTCTTCAGAACCAGTTCCTGGAGGCTGACCCGGTCCCACGCCGGGTGTTCCGGTTCGAGGGGCTTCCCGAGAACGCCACCGTCCATGTGAAGATCGACGACAGGGACGAAGCCAAGGCGACCGTGGTTGACACGTCACGGAACCCGACGCCGTGAACGGGCCGGTCGACCGCGACGTGGCCGAGCTCCTACAGGCGCCTCTGTCGTATCCAGGGCTCGATGACCAGGAGGAGGACGTGATGGCGGCCGGCGTGGCGCAGGCGCGGCAGGGCCGGCGACCAACCCGCCCGCCAGCGACACCGCCCGCCAGACCACCCGCGCGCCGGACACCGCCTCCGGCTCGCACGTTGACACCCGAGCAGAAAGTCACGAAGGAGACCCTGCGCTGGGGGGTCGGGATTGTTCCGGATCAGGAGAAGATTCCTTTCGGGACCAGCGTTGACGTGTCCGTGGTCGCGAAGTGGGTCGACGATCAGGGCACGGAGGTTCCATGGGACCCTTCGCGGATCCATGTCCGCTTCTTCCGTACGACACGCGACGGGCCTGGTCCTCATCGCTTCGAGCCCGAGTTCACCCCGAAGTCCATCGTCGTGACGGTGGACCTCTGGAACGAGCGCGCCAAGGAGTGGCGGGCGGTCACGCTTCGTACTCGCACCGTGACCGCATACTGTCCCGTCGATGTTCCATCACTGGCCGTCGAGCCACGAGAGGTCGTGGCGACGCTCTTCGCCGAGGGTGGCGCCACACCCACCATGACTCGTGACGAGTTGATCAGAACGGCGTGGTGCATGCGTCGTCGCGTAGAGCTGGTGGCCAAGATGGACGCGGACTTGGCGCGTGATCCCGACAACCGCGTGCTCAAGCGGCGGGTCGAGAAGATGCGCACGTATTTCGCCAAGCGCGCGACCTACGTCGCGGTGCTGTCGCACCCGCTGCAATTCTCTGGATACGGCACATCTGATCCGCGCTACGTGATCGCCAAGGACCCCAAGGATCGCATCAAGACCGCAGATGACTGCCGTCGGCTGAATCTTACGAAGGAGGTCGCGTTGGGCGTCATGGACGGATCAATCGCCGATCCGTACGAGGGAATGGGAAACCCGACGGCACCCGGTTGCCTCTACTACATGACCAAGGCGCGCTGGGAGAAGCACAAGACGTGGAACGCCGAGAATCCTGACAAGAAGCCCAAGTTTCAGCCAACGTGGGATCGACTTCCCGGCAAACTCGGCGACATCCACTTCTACTGGGGGATGAAGCTCGAAGACCCCTTCGTCCCATGAGTCGCCGCCGTTTCCTCGTGTGTCTCGGTGTCACGCTCGCGTCGGCCTGTTCGACGGAGAAACCGGTGGCGACTCCCCACGAGATCAAGGCGCATCTGGAAGCGGCGGGGTGCTGGCCTTCTCCTGAGGAGTCCGAACGCGTCTTCGACGAGTTGACCGCGTTGGTTCGCTCCAGGCTGAATCGGCCGGAACGCGCGCTTGTCGCACTGGATCGGGTTTCCAAGGAACTCGACAGCGCGAACCTCGACCTTCAGGCGCATCGGCTTGGCGAACGCGGGATCGCGATGCTGAGCGAGATAGGATGCGGAGGGGAGGTCGCCGCCGCTCGCTTGACGTCGTTGCTGGATGGGCCAAGCGGCTGGCGGGTCGGCGGCGTACGACGACTGGATGCGTCGGCACGCCATGAAGTGCTGGCGAGCAGCGACCGACGGTCCCTGCTGGTCGTGCTGGAATCCACGACGGGTACGCAGGCAGAACAAGGGACGCTCCAGGTGTTCGATGATCGCCTCCGTCTCGTCGAAGATCATGCCGGGGTGATCGATCCGCTGACGACGAGACACGCGGGCGCGTCGGTAGTGCGATGGAAAGAGCGATATCGCCACCTGGCGACGCCTCTGGATTCGCCATACATGCGTCGAGTGGAGGCTGTTATCGACGTCGAACGCAGTCCCGTCATCTCGATGGTGAGCGAGATGCCTTGGATCGATGCGCTCGACGATAGCTGTCGTGCTCGCAACACGTTCGCGTGCGGCGGGACCGTCACCGACGTGCGCGCTGAGGCTGGCGAATACTCGATCGCGGTTCGCGACGCAGATCGGATGATGCGATGCGATGCCGCACCGGGGGCACCCACGTTGGATCTCGCCGCTGACCGTTCTGCGGTGGTGACGGTCGTGCGCGCCTCCGAACGTTGGCAGGTGCAGTCGGTGCGGCCAGGCGATCGTCGGTGCGCGATCTACGGTGAACGCACTCCGGCTTCCCTCGACCTCGCGCCAGACGTCGAATCGTTCGAGCCAATGGACCGCCCGCGCGCTCTCGCCAGCGACGGCCACGCGGTGGTGATCGCCACGGCCGAGCATGTCGGTTGGCTCGGCCACCCGTCCGAGCGTCCGATCTGGGTGGATGGCCCGCGCGATGTGGCCTTCATCCAAGGCACGCCCACCTGGATCGACGTCGAAGGGAAGGTCACCCGCGCTTCCGGCAATAGGACCCAGGTCATCGTTGACGATTCTGGCGCCGCTGCTCTCGCCAGTTGCGACGGCGCTGTGTGTTGGACGGACTACGAGGCGGGCGTCATTCGACGGCGCGATCGTCGCGGGGTAACGACCATTGCGAACGGCCTCTCCGGCCCCCTGGGTCTTGCGAGCGGCTCCGGCGTTCTCTTCGTCGCCACCGACGACGGCCTTGTGGCTGTCCAGAAGGGCACGGGGGCGACCGAGCAGCGTGAGGGGGCGCTGAGCCCGCTCTACGTGGCGTTCAAGGACGACGTCCTGGCTTGGACCGAGGCCGATGGCCGGGTGCTAGTCCAGGCGGAGGGCAGCGCTACCCGCCTGTTGCAGCGCGGGGGGCGCCCATCGTCGATCGCGATCGCCGATGGCTTTGTCTACTGGATCGACGTCGAGGCAGCGACCGTTCGGCGCGCGCCTCTCCCGGCCCGCAGCGCAATGTCGGCTTCACCGAGGCCATAGACCTCTTGCCTCGATGCCGGCCCGACGCGGGTAGCCGTACATCAAGCCAAGAACTACCATCACAACGATGTCCCTCGGTCCGGAAGTGGGGATGCTGACTTCGCCCTTGGGGGTGCAGCGGCTGGATGCGTTTCCTTCGCCGCGAGGCATGATCATGTTCGCGAGCATTCGACCGCCACAGCATGTCGATGGCGTGCAAGTGCTGCCGAAGTTCGACATGCGCGGACACCATGACCCGTCCGCCTACGAACGTGTGCCCCTCCCGCAGGAAACGGTTCCGCAGCTCGCCCCTGGACTCGTACCAGACAGGATTCGGCAGGGGCCGGAGGCGGCCTGGGGCATCTTCGGCGATTCGTCGCAGTACATGGTCTATCGATCCGCGGCGAGCCGAGTGCCCCTGGTTGATTATCTTGGTGGGCTTGGCGGAACGAGCATCCACGCATCGTTCGACGGTTCGAGCGTAGTGTTCGAGCGAAACGATGCGCGCGTAACGCTCGATCTGGCCATCGTCCCAGGTGATGCGCTCGGAAACCTGGCGCTCTCCTGGGACGGGCCCTCGCTCACGGCGTGGTATGGGTTCCGCGTTCGTGCCAAGGATGGACCTCCAGCTCTCGAGATCTTCGCGCGCTCCGAGGACCAGCGGCAGCTTCGCCGGCAGGCGACGATCGTCGTGAGAGATCATCAACTCGGCCGCGACTATCACATCGGTGGCCCAGGCGTGGCGCTCGGGCCCCAGGTGATCACTTTCGGGAATGAGAAATTCCTCGGGAGCAGCGCGCACGTCTCGTCGTCGATCGATATCGACTTGCCGTTCGAGTTGCCGCTCGCGGAGGACGAGTACTCCTTCGTGTTCGAGTCCGACGAGGTGCGGTTCAGGCATGAGTTGAGATGGCGGGGAGACGAACGATTCTCGACGCTGGACTCGACCCGCCTTCCACGCTTCTCGCACCTGACGATCACGATGTCGGGATTCCGAGAAAGCTACGTCAGCGAGAACACACTCGCCGGCTCCGCACGACCAGAGTTTCCGGCGCCGGATGGACCGACGCTCGACAAGCACCTGCGCAGCTATGCCGTGATCTGCGCGGTCGTCGACAAGGTGTTCGCAGCAGCCAAGGCATCCGAGTTGGTTCGGCCGCTGGTCTCGTACTCGGTGACCGCATTCGACGCCGACGGGAAGCCGCACGCAACGTCGATCGTTCCCCACGCTGGTAGCGTCGTTTACGGCGTCTCCCCGCGGCCGCCTGCGCGATTCTCGCGCGAGCAGTGGGACGCCTATCGAGAGGCCGCAAGGATCGTCAAGGCGTCACCGGCCACGCCTGCCACGGGCACAGACTTCGCCGCCGAAGTATTCGCGATCGTCCACGACTTCTGTTTCTTCGGACGCCAGCACCCCGAGGTTCTCGGCAAGCTGCACGAGGAACTCGTGCGCGATCTTCTTCTCCTCGTTTTCAAGACTCGATTCACAACCGCGGAGGCGGAAGCGTTCAACTACGATGGGAAGACCGACTTCAAGGTGACAAACCCCCGAAGCAAGTACGAGTTCGTCGTGGGCGAGCTCAAGTGGTGGGACCGCACAGACTCCGCGGAAAAGATCTTTCACCAACTCGTGCGCAAGCATGCGACCGGCCAAGAGGCTGCGCTGATAAGTCTGATGCTTTGCCGCAACGTCGACGCCATCAGCATGGGCGATGCCGCGCGAGAGGTCTTCGACGAGCAGCCCGAGAGCTCTCGTGCGTGGGAGCACTGCGCACCTCCCGGGTCGCATGAGTACGCTCGGCGCTCGGCCGTGACCATTGGAGCGCGGTCGATCCCGCTCTACTTCGCCGTTGCCCAGCTGCACCACGCTCGCATGTAGAGGCGCTCATGGAGGCGCTCGTACGTGCTGCCACGGTGCTGCCACGCGGGACGGAACCAAACGGACATGGCCGGGTCGGAGCGGGATACAAGTTGGCGAAACTCGTGGAAGGTCGCGTCGTCTCAGGATCGCCGCTCAAAGGGGACAGGATCCTATCCCGCAACAAGCTGCGATCCTTAGCATCCTGGGGGGCGCTGCGTCACGGGTCCTCGCTTGCGCGCCGGCGACCGCGCAGGAACGCGCCCGCGAGGGGCGCTCCGAGGCCTCGCGGTCCGCCGTCCTTCGACGCTACGCGGGGTTCGGCCTGCCGAGCGCCGCGCTCACGGATTTCCCGGACACAACCCCATCGAAAACGCGAACCGGATCCATGGGTTGCGACCCCGGATCCTGTCCCCGGCGGGGAAGGGCGCGGAAGGTCAGGGGCCGGCGTGGAAGATGTCGACGCAGGCGAGGGATTCGGGGAGGAGCTGGCCGGCGAGGGCGACGGCGCAGAGCTGGTTGCGGCCGGGGCGGAGGGTGACGGTGGGGGTGGCGGTGCCGGCGACGCCGGGGGTGGCGGTGCCGGCGGGCTGGGCGTCGAGGCGAAGCTCGAAGGTGCGGCCGGGCTGGCCGCGGAGCTCGACGGCGAGCGGCGAGGCGGTGGTGATCGACGGCACCGACGGGCTCCACGCCGGGCCGCGCACGGCGGGTGGCGTGGTCGCCATGGACGGCACGTCGCCGGCGGCGGCGTCGACGCGGATGCGGCCGACCGAGCCGGCGCCGCCGGGGTTGTTGCCGGTGCCGCCCTGGCCGGCGGGCGCCGACAGCCACGCGCCCGGGGCCGTGATCGCGCCGCCGGCGCGCACCAGGAGCGCGCCGCCGGAACCGCCGCCGCCCGAGCCGCCGTTGCCGGCGCCGTCGCCGCCGCGGACCCGCAGCGCGCCGCTCGCGCCGACGGCGATGTCGCCGCCCGCCTCGAGCAGGATGACGCCGCCGCCGCCGCCGCCGGGGCCACCTGCCTGCAACGTGCCGCCGCCGCCGCCGCCGCCGCCGTTACCGCGGTTGCCGACAGTGCCGGCGACGCTCTCGATCGGCACCAGCATGTCGTTGCCGCTCACGTCGCCCGGCTGCCCCGGCATCATGCCGCTGCCCGCCGTGCCCTGCGCCGCGAACCCGCCGCCGCCGCCGCCGCTCCCGGTGCCCAGCCCGAGCACGCTGCCGTTGGCGCCCTGCCGGCCGCCGCCCGCCATGCAGCCGCCGGGGTTGTCGACGGCGCCGCCCGGGCAGCCGTGCGGTCCCGGGGTCGCGCCCTGCGCGTCGCCGTCGACGCGCTGGTCGACGACGACCCCGGCGGTGGCGCGCAGCCGGACCGGCGCGGCGCCGGTGAAGCGGATGCTCGACGCCACCTCGATCTGCGAGTAGCGCGGCGCCAGATCGGCGCTGTTCATGGTGGCCGCGGTCAGGCGCAGCTCGTCGAGCCCGCGCACCGTCACGTCGACGGTGTCGACGGTCTCGCCCTGCGTGATCGTGATCCGCAGGGTCGCGGTCTGGCCGGCGGCGAGCTCGGTGAGGACCGGGACGCGGACGGCGAGCCCGCCGCGCGTGCCGTCGGCGGTGGCGTCGAAGCCGACGAGGGGGACCGGCTCGTCGCTGCCCACCAGCTCGACCGCGACCGCGGCGGCGCCGACGATCGCGCTGCCCTCCAGCACGATCAGGGCCGGGCGGCCGCCGCCGGCGCCCACGCCCTCGTCGAGCTCGGCGGGCGCGACGCCGGTGAGCACGAGCCGCGACGGATCGGCGTCCAGCGGGGCGTCGATGGCGGCGTCGACCTCGACCGCGTCGGTGAGCGGCGGCAGGTTGTCGGGGTCGTAGAGGATCGAGCAACCCGCGGCGGTGACGAGCGCCGGCAGCAGGGCCCCGGGCGCGGCCACCGACCACGGAACACGGCGTCGGTGCATCCCGACCACCATACCCCGCGACGTCCAAGTCCCGCCAACCCCTCACGGTTTGCTCACGGAGGCGCACCTCACGGTGGTCTCTCTGGTGCCTCGCCCGCGGCCGCCCCATCGTCGGGGGATGCGCTCGCGCCCGCCCCACGGTGAACCGGACCGCGCCGCGCCGGCCTCGACGTGCCCGCCGCGCCCGGACGAGGTCGTCCACGCCGGCGTCGCGGCCCGCCCGCCGCGGCGCGCGACGTCCGCCCTCGCAGCGCCTCACGCCACAGGTGTGAGCGACGACGCGGACCGCGGCGCGCGCGACGGTGTGCGCGGTGTGGGCCCCGCGGCCGTCGACGCGCCAACTTCGCAACCCGGGCGCTGGCGCGACGTGGCGGATGAGGGCACGATCCTGGCCATGGCACGGTGCGCGCTCTGCACCCTCCCCGCCAGCCAGGGTCACCTGTGCGACGGCCACCGCAAGGCGATCCTGTCCCCGGCCTTGACCAGCGAGCAGCTCTCCGGGCGCCGCGGCGACGGCGCCGCCACCCTGCTCGACCCGTGGGGCGCGGCCTGGCCGGTCGGCGCGCCCACCGTCATCGGCCGCTCCCTCGACCGCTCCGACCTCACGATCCTGCACTCGTCGGTGTCGCTGGTCCACGCCGCCATCGAGCGCGACGGCGACGGCTGGTCCCTGGTCGACCGCGGCAGCCGCAACGGCACGTTCCTCGACGGCGTCCGCGTCGAGCGCGCCGCCCTCGGCGACGGCGCGCGCGTGCGCTTCGGCGAGGTCGCCATGTTCTTCTGCGATCGCGCGCTGCCGCGGAGCGCCCAGCCCACCGGGCCGGGGCGGACCGCGCCCAGCCGCCGCGACCAGCTCATCTTCAGCGCGTCGCTGCGCTCCGCCGGCGGCGCCCGCATCGAGCTGTCGCAGCGGGTCGAGGGCGGCGTGGTCCGCGTCGCCGGCGCCGCGGTGGATCTCGGCCGGCTCGAGTTCCGCCTGCTCCAGGTCCTGACCGAGGCCCGGCGCGAGGCCGCCCACCCCGACCAGGCCTACCTGTCGTGGTCCAAGGTCGCCGACCAGCTCGACTTCCGCTCCTACGACGCCGACAGCGAGAACGTGCGCGAGCTGGTGCGCCGCGTCCGCCGCAAGCTGCAGCAGGCCGGCGTCGACGAGCTGATCGAGTCCCGGCACGGCGTCGGCTACCGCATCTCCGCCGCCTACGAGACCGAGGATCCCCCGGGAGCCTGACCTCACGGTCACCTGGCTGGTGTGATCGACCGGCGCCGACGTACCAAAGGAAGCGATGATGTCCCGGCTCGTCCCCGTCGTGCTGCTGTCGGTGGTGGCCGCCGCCACCGCCGCCGCGCAGCCGTCCCCCGCGGCGCCGGCCGGCCCCCGCGTCGGCATCGTCGTCGAGCTGACCGTCAACGTCAGCCCCGATCGCGCCGAGCAGCTCGGCGCCGCGCTCGCCGACGCGCTCCACCGCGAGCTCGAGGTCGACGCCGTCGGCGGCGCCGACGTCACCCGCCGCCTGCCCGAGGGCGGCGTCCCCGACGAGTGCCTGGCCCGCCGCGACTGCGTCACCGACCTCGCCCGGCGCCTCGACGCCACCGAGCTCCTGTTCCTGGCGGTGGTCCAGGTCGGCGCCGACATCCAGCTCGACGCGTCGTGGGCCGACGTCGCCACCGGCGAGATCGTGGCCCGCCCCCGGATCGAGCTCCTCGCCGACGCCCGCGCCGGCGAGGTCTTCAGCGCCGCCGCCACGCGCCTCTTGCCCCACGCCCGCCGACGGCCGCTGGCGGTGGTGGTGCAGCCGGGCGCGTCGCGCCCCGCCGCCCGCGATCGCTACCTGCCGCGCGGCGCCTGGCTCGCGGGTGGAGCCGGCGTCGCCGCCCTCGCCGGTGGCGCGATCCTCGGCCTGTCGGCGCGCTCGACCTACCAGCGCTGCCTGCGCGACGAGTGCGACCCCGACACCCGCGACGGGATCGGCCGCCGCGCCCTCGCCGCCGACCTGCTCCTCGGCGGCGCCGTGGTCGGCGTGGGCGTCGCCGTCGTCCTCTACCTGCGCTCCGACGCCCGGCCGCCCGCCACCGAGGCGCCGCCGCTCGCGGCGCGCGCCCGCTGGTCGGTGACGCCCTCCCCCGGCGGCGCCTTCGCCGAGGTCCATGTCGGGTTCTAGCCCGACGCCCCAGGGCGCGATCCTGGCGGCGTGTCCGACCTGCAAGGCGGTCTTCCGCGGCGGCTTCCAGCGCTGCCCCAACGACGGCAGCCGGCTGGCGCCGGGCGCCGACGACCCGCTGGTCGGCACCGTCCTCGCCGAGCGCTACCAGATCGACCAGGTGATCGGCGACGGCGGCATCGGCCGCGTCTACCGCGCTCGCCACGTCCGCATGTCGCGCGCGTTCGCGATCAAGGTGCCGTTCGGCGAGCTCGGCTACGATCGCAAGGCGCGCGCCCGCTTCGCCAACGAGGCCGAGGCCGCCAGCCGCCTCTCCCACCCCAACGTGATCGGGGTCGTCGACGTCGGCGAGACCCGCGAGGGCCTGTTCTACATGGCCATGGACCTGGCCGAGGGGCCGAGCCTGGCCACGCTCCTCGACGACGGCCCGCTGCCGGCGCCGCGCGTGCTCGCGATCCTGGTCCAGCTCGCCGACGGCCTCGCCCACGCCCACGATCGCGGGCTGGTCCACCGCGACCTCAAGCCCGACAACGTCATCCTCACCGCCGGCCCCGACGGCGGCGAGCAGGTGCGCATCGTCGACTTCGGCCTGGCGATCGTCGACGCCGACGCGACGCGCGACCGCCTCACCACCGAGGGCGTGGTGCTGGGCACGCCCCACTACATGGCGCCGGAGCAGGCCACCGACGAGGCCCTCGACCTGCGCACCGACCTGTTCGCGCTCGGCCTCATCGTCTACGAGCTCCTGGCCGGCGTCCATCCGTTCGACGGCGCCCCGATCGACGTCGCCCGCCAGAACCTGTCGCGCGAGCTGCCACCCATCCGCGAGCGCGCCGGCGTCGAGGTCGAGCCCGTGCTCGAGGCGCTGATCCGCTGGCTGACGCAGAAGGCGCCCGCCGACCGGCCCGCCAGCACCGGGCTGGTGGTGCGGCTCGCGCGCGCCCTCGCCGCCGGCGACGTGGCCGGCGCCCGCGCCCTCTATATGTGGTTTCCCTCTCGTAATTTGTGAGTGCTTGGTTCTGGTTTG
>CAADGB010000044.1 GCA_900696455.1 uncultured delta proteobacterium | reverse complement strand
CGACGCCCTCGGCGCCGGCGTCCCCGGGCTGCCGCTGGTGGCCGCGGTCGACGCGCCCGACGCCACCGCCGGCGTCCCGGGCGCGACCACCCCGGCCCGGCGCGACGGCGCGACCGTCGCCACCCGCGAGGCCGCGTTCGTCGATCGCGGCGCGTCCGCGGTCGACGTCGCCACCCGCGGCCCGACCGCCGACGATCGCAGCGTCGCCGCGGCGTCGAACCAGCGCCGCCCCGATCCGTTCGACCTCACCCCGCCGCGGTCGGGCGGCGCCCACGACGGCGAGGGCGTGGCCGGCGCGCCGGCGCCGGGCGCGGTCGCCGATGGCTGGGGCCGCGGCACCGCGGCGACGCGCGCGCCGGCGGCCGGCGGCGGCGACGCCGCCACCTACGCCAGCCGCCAGGATCCGTACTTCATCGAGCTGTTCGCGCGCCTCGACCGCACGGTCGTCTACCCGCGGGAGCTGGCGATGCGGCTCATCTCGGGGCGGGTGGTCGCGGTGGTCACGCTGCGCGCCGACGGCGCCATGACCCGCATCGCCGTCCACGCCGGTAGTCCCCACGGCGAGGTCGACGAGGCGCTCACCGCCGCGCTGCGTCGCGTCGGGCGGCTGCCGCCGGTGCCCGACCCCGTGCTCCAGGGCCGGCGCGAGCTGAGGGTGATGATTCCCTACACGTTCCGTCGCCCCATGATCCAGTGAGCCCCGCTGAGCCCCGGTGAGCCGCGGGCCGAGGTTGTCCTCGCGCACCCATCGCGCGGCCGTATACTCGGACCACGGCCATGACGCGGGTCGGCTCCAGGCGTCGAGGTTCCCGGCACGAGCGCGCCGCGCTGGCGGTGGCGCTGCTCGGGGCCGCCGCGTTCCACGCCGCGCTGGCCACCGGGGCCGACGCCACCGGCCTGCTCGCCGGATGGAGCGGCATCGGGGCCACGTCCGACGCCACGCCGCCCGAGCGCGAGCGGCTCCCGCCGCTGGCGCCGAGCTGCGACGGCGACGCGCTGCTCGCCGCGGCGGCGAGGCTCGCGACCTGCGCCACGCCGCTGGTCGTCGACGCCGCCGCCTGCCGGGACGAGACCCTGCGGCGCCTGGAGAGCGATCGCCTGCGCTGCCACGTCGACGAGCTGCCGACGGTGGCGTTCTCGTTCGAGGAGCTCGACGTCCGCGACCTCGAGCAGATCGATCCCGAGCCCTTGCTCGAGCTGCTCTCGCCGGAGCGTCAGCAGGCCTTCGAGGACGAGCAGGCGGCGCAGCAGCTCGCGCTGGTCACCGAGGCCGAGCGCCGCAAGCGCGAGGTGCCGCGCGACAGCCAGGTCGTCGAGATCGCGCGGCCCGCCGTCGAGCTCGCGCCCGACGTGGCGCGGTTCGTGTCCGAGTACGACCAGCGGGTCGAGCGCCAGACCGTGGCCCGCGGCTCCAACCGCGAGGACCTCGTCGCCCGGTCGAAGCCGGCCGAGCTCGAGGTCAAGGAGTCTCCGCGCGAGGCGTCGACGCCGGAGGTGCGGGAGCCGAGCCAGGTGGGGCAGGACCGCGAGGCGCCGCCGACGCCGGGGCTCCTGCGCATGCGCAGCCCGGGCGCGCCCGATCCGGCGCAGGCGCCGCAGGAGGCCCACCAGCGCGGCGTCCGCGGCGGCGCCGACCTGCCGGCCGGCGACGGCCTCGGCGCCCGCCGCGGCGACGGCGCCCTCACCCAGGAGGCGCGCCGCGCCTCCGAGCAGCCGGCGGGCGAGGGCGGCGGCGGCGGCGGCTCGCCCCGCCCGCTGGTGCTGCGCGCGTCCGAGGAGGTGCTCGAGCGCGTGGCCGGCGGCGGCTCGGTCGATCACCTCGACGACGTCGACGAGGGGGACGAGACCGCGCTCAACACCCGGCAGTGGGTGTTCGCCAGCTTCTTCAACCGCATGAAGCGCCGCGTCCATCAGAGCTGGGATCCGGTCTCGGTGTGGCGCCGCCACGATCCGACCGGCCAGGTCTACGGCTTCAAGACCCGGGTGACCCGGGTGCGGGTGACGCTCGGCCCCGGCGGCGAGCTGAAGCAGATCATCGTCGCCCAGCCGTCGGGGGTCGAGCGCCTCGACGACGAGGCGGTGCGCGCGTTCCGCGCCGCCCAGCCGTTCCCCAACCCGCCGGCCGGCCTGGTCGACGCCAGCGGCCAGATCACCTTCGAGTTCGGCTTCCACCTCCAGGTCGGCGGCGGCCGCAAGGCGGAGTGGAAGATCTTCCGCGCGCTGTGAGCGGGCGCCGCGGCTGCGCCCGGCTCAGGCCTCGGCGGTGAGGGCGGCGTAGGCGTCGGGCGAGAGCAGCTCGTCGACCTCGGCCTGATCCGAGGGCTCGATCTCGATCATCCACGCCTGGCCGTAGCAGTCCTGGTTGACCAGCTCGGGCTGGTCCCGGAGCAGGGCGTTGACCTTGGCGATCTTGCCCGACACCGGCGCGTACAGGTCGGACACGCTCTTGACGCTCTCGATCGTCCCGAAGCGCTGGCCCTTGGTGACCAGGTGGCCCTCGGCGGGCAGGTCGACCAGCGTGATGTCGCCGAGCTGATCGACGGCGAACTGGGTGATGCCGACGACGCAGGTCGCGCCGACGCGCAGCCACTCGTGGTCGTTGGTGTAGCGGAGATCGGTGGGGTAGCTCATCGACGTCTTCCTGGTTCCGACGGATCCTGCGAGCGGGTGCGGCGGACGGGCCCGGCCGCCGCCGCGCTCACGCGCGCTTGTAGAACTTGCCCTTGACCACCGTGGCGGGGACGTCCCGGCCGCGGCAGTCGATCGTGAGGGTGGCGCCGGCCGCGGCCGCCGCCGGCGGCACGTAGGCGAGGCCGATCGAGCCCGGGACCGAGATGCCGGGGCCGCCGCTGGTGACGGTGCCGATGACCTGCTCGCCGTCGGGGCGACCGCGGTCGACGACCGCGTAGCCGTGGCGCGCGGTCGCGCGGTCGTCGATGCGGAAGCCGGCGAGGGTGCGGCGCAGGCCCTGGGCCTTCTGCGCGATCAGCGCGTCGCGGCCGAGGAAGTCGCCCTTGTCGAGCTTGACCGCCCAGCCCAGGCCGGCCTCGAGCGGCGAGGTCGTGTCGTCGAGGTCGTTGCCGTACAGCGGCAGCCGGGCCTCGAGGCGCAGCGAGTCGCGCGCCCCCAGGCCGCAGGCCTGGACGCCGTCGCCGGCGCCGGCCTCGAGCAGCGCCGCCCACAGCCGCGGCGCGGCGTCGGCCGCGCACGCCAGCTCAAAGCCGTCCTCGCCGGTGTAGCCGGTGCGGGCGGCCAGGCAGGCGACGCCGGCCACGGTGGCGTCGGCGAAGCCGAAGCCGGGCAGCGCCGCGAGCGCGCCGTCGCCAGCGGCGGTGCGCCCGAGCCGATCGACCAGGGCCACCGCCCGCGGCCCCTGCACCGCGACCAGCGCGGTCGCCGCCGAGACGTCCTCGAGCTCGCAGCCGGCGCCCAGGTGCTCGCGCATCCACGCCAGGTCCTTGGCGGTGTTGGAGGCGTTGACGATGACGAAGTACTCGGTGTCCGAGCGCTTGTAGAAGATGCAGTCGTCGACGATGCCGCCGTCGGGCCGGCACAGGAGCGTGTATACCGCCTTGCCGGGCGCGGCGCCGCCGACGTCGTTGGTCGTGAGGCGGGCGACGGTCGCGGTCGCGCCCGGGCCGCGCAGCCAGGCCTCGCCCATGTGCGAGACGTCGAACAGGCCGACCGCCTCGCGCACCGCCTTGTGCTCCTTGAGGGTGCCGGCGGGGTAGGACACGGGCAGGTCCCAGCCGCCGAAGTCGATCATGCGGGCGCCGAGCGCCTTGTGGGCGTCGTACAGCGGGGTGCGGAGGCCGGGCACGGGCGCATCCTACTCGATCCGCGCCGCCAGATCCCCAGGTCGGGCGCCGGTCCGGGGCGACGCCTGGCCGCGGCGGTCAGGGCGGCGCCGGCGCCGGGACCCTCGACCTACTCGATCGTCACGTGGTCGCGGGTCACCGCCGGGTCGGGGCTGCGGCCGGCGACCTCGAAGTGGCCGCGCCGCGGCGCCACCAGGCGCGCGCTCTCCCGCCACCGTCCGCGCACCCGCCGGAACACGGTGAGGCGCAGGTCGCCGACGCAGGTGTTGTGGCAGTACGACGGCTCGCCGTCGGGGTCGTGGTAGTGGGCGCGGACCATGTCGTCGGGCCGGCAACTGAACTCGCCCTCGATGCGCTCGCCCAGGCTGCGGGCGACGAAGCGGAAGAGGCCGGCGCGGTACTCGGCCGGCGGCGCCCACAGCGCGTGGTCGAAGCGGTTGAGCGCCAGCTCCTCGCCGTCGAGCCACAGCGTGCACACGGTCATGGGCGGCAGCATCAGGCCGCGGCGCCGCAGCCGCGGCGCCAGCACCTCGAGCACGGCGCCGGGGGCGTCGTCGAAGGCGTTGCAGTGGCCCCAGGCCCAGGCGTGGGCGTGCTTCTTGCCCCACAGGTGGGTCTGGCCGCCGGGCGCGTCGCGCAGGTCGAAGCGCTTGCCGTCGACGGTGATCGTGCCGGTGAGCGCGACGTCGACGCCGGGCGACAGCACCGTGGTCTCGCCCAGGCCACCGCGGCGGTACATGACCCGCGGGAGCTGGTGGAGGGTGCGCGCCCCGGGCGTCCAGCGCAGGTCCCACGCCACGTCGTGGCCGCTGCCCGACAGCGCGCCGCGGGCGTGGTCGTGGCCGAGCCGGGCCTGGCCGATCGTGACCGCGAACGGGGCGGCGGTCGCGGTCATCGACGCGATGGGCAGCTTGCGGTTGAGGCCGAAGGTGCCGGCGGGGTCCGTCGCCGAGAAGCGCGCGAACCAGAGCTGGGCGTAGGGCTCGCCGTGGCCGGGCAGCGGCGACTCGAGCGTGTAGCGGATCCAGTAGCCGTCGCGGCTGCCCGGATCGTTGAGGGTGAGGTACCAGACCTCGTAGTGCCCGCGGGCCTGGCCATCCCAGCGGCGGACGTTGTCGGCTTCGGTGGTCATGACGTCTTCTCGGTGGCGGTGCGGGCGGGCAGGGCGTCGCGCCGCGGCTTGCCCATCACCCAGGTCGCGGCCCGGGACGACAGCCAGCGCGGGGCGAGCCCGGTGAGGAAGCACGAGAGCTTGTTGAGCACGCCGGTCACCACCGTCTTCTTGCCGCGCAGCAGGGCGCGGACCCCGGCCTCGGCCACGGCCGCCGCCGGCAGCATCGAGGCGTTGGCCAGCCGGCCGTAGTTGCCGGCGCCGGCGGTGGCGTGGAACTCGGTGACGGTGCCGCCCGGGCACAGGCAGGTCACGCGGATGCCCGTGCCCCGCTGCTCGAGGGTGAGCGCCTCCGACCAGTTGCGCACGAAGACCTTGCTGGCGGCGTAGGTCGAGAAGTTGGGCACCGGCTGCCAGGCCGCCATCGACGCCACGTTGAGCAGGTAGGCCGGCCGCCCCGGCGGGCGGTCGCGGTGGGCGGTGACGAAGGCGTGGCCGAGCTCGACCACGGTCAGGATGTTGAGGCGCAGCATCTCGGCCTCGCGCGTCACCGCGACCTCGCCGAAGGGGCGGAAGTGACCGAAGCCGGCGTTGTTGACCAGGATGTCGACGGCGCCGCCGGCGGTGGCGCGCTCCCACAGCGGCCGCGCGGCGTCGGGCGCCGCCAGGTCGGCGACCAGGACCTCGACGGCGACGGCGTGGGCGGCGCGCAGCTCGGCGGCCAGGGCCTCGAGCTCGGGGCCGCGGCGCGCGGTGAGGACGAGCGCGGCGCCCCGCCGCGCCAGCGATCGCGCGATCTCGGCGCCGATGCCCGCCGACGCGCCCGTGACCAGCGCCCGGTATCCCGACAGCTCGCTCATGCGGGGCGAATGTACCACCGGCGGATGGTGCGCCGTGACGACGCCGGCGCGCTCGAGTGCCCGCGGGGGCCGGTTCGTGATTTCATCGAGCGCCGGTCCATGGCGCGCGCGCCGAGGTCCGGGCCGGCGCCCTCCTCGACCAGGAACGAACCATGAAGCAGCTCGGGACAGTCATCGCGGTCAGCCTCCTGGTCGCGCTCGCGCTCGCCTCCGACGCGCGGGCAGACCAGGCGTCGGCGATCGGGGCGGCGAAGGCGTGGTGGAAGGAGGCGCGGGAGTGGGGCACGCCGCCGGCGAGCAAGAAGGCGCCGGTCGCGTACGCGATCAGGTCCAAGGTCAAGCCGTGCAAGAAGCTCAAGGTGGGCAAGGCGACCACCGCCCGGCAGGCCGTCGCGATCTCGGCGTGCGTGGCCAGCGCCTACAACCAGCTCATCCCTGCGGAGTCGGACTTCGTGCCGACCGAGCAGGGCTGGAACGCCACCAGCGAGCCCATCGGCCCCGAGTTCGACAGGTCGCAGCGCAAGGCGATCGCGGCGGTCACCCGGGACGGGTGGATCGTGACCAACACGTTCTACGGCGAGGACGACGACGGGTCGGTCCAGGTGTTCTTCGCCGTGAGCAACGACGACGTCGTCCGCGGGATGTGGATGCTGACGTCGTTCGAGTGATCCGTCGGCCGCGCCGCCGATCCGCGAGCCGCGGTTGGGGTTAGATCGACCGATGGACCCGACCGCCGCCCCAGACCCGCTCGCCACCCTCGCCTTCGACGTCGAGTCCGACGAGGTCGTCGGCGAGGGCGGCTTCCTCGCCGTGCGCCGCCTCCGCATGCGCAACCTCCGCGTCGACGGCTCGCGCTCCGCCCCCTACGTCTGCGACTTCCTCGTCCGCCCCTGCGGGCTCGACGCGGTGGTGGTGGCGGTCTGGCACCGCCGCGCCGACGGCGGGATCGCGGTCCTGGTCCGCGACGGGCTGCGCCCCGCCCTGTGGTTCGGGCGGCCGCCCGGGCGCCTGGCGGTGCCCGACCCGCGCCGCCGGGTCGCCCTGACCGAGCTGGTGGCCGGCATCGTCGAGGAGGCGGATCGCGGCCGCGACGGCCTGCGCGCCCGCGCCGCCGCCGAGGTCCACGAGGAGGCCGGCTTCGTCGTCGACCCGGCGGCGATCGAGCTCCTCGGCGCCGGCACCTACCCCAGCGCCGGCTCGATGCCCGAGAAGTTCCACCTGGCGGCGGTCGAGGTCGACCCGGCGGCCCAGGTCGCGCTGCCCGGCGACGGCTCGCCGATGGAGGAGGGCGCGGTCACCAGCTGGCTCGACCTCGACGCCGCCATCGCCGCCTGCGTCGCCGGCGAGCTCGAGGACGCCAAGACCGAGCTCGGCCTGCGCCGCCTGCGCGACCACCTCGCGCGCTGAACCGGTCGGCGCGTGTGAAGGAATCACACGCGCTGGTCGATCGGTCGGTCCGGCGAGGACGCCGGGGCCGACCTGAGTCGGAGCAGATCGCCTCGGCTGCGCCTCGGCTCAGGCGCTGCCGCGGCCGGCCCGCATGCGGCCGAGGACGCCGACCAGATCGTGGCCGCGGTCGTCGACCAGGACCCGGGCCTCGTTGTTGAGGCCGAGCAGGTCGGCCAGGCCGTGCTCGTCGGCGACCGCGTACCAGGTGGCGGTCTCGTCGAGGTCGACCCCGTGGCGGGGCAGGGCGAGCTCGCCGCCGAGGGCGACCAGCTCGGCGAGCTGGCCGACGACGTCGCCGACCAGGGGGGCGTCGGCGGCGGAGCACAGGGCGACCAGGTCGGGCGCCCCGAACTTGCGCATGCCGCGGGTGTGCAACGCGTGGGCCCCGCCGCGGCGGGTGGCGTCGGTCTCGAACACCACGCGTAGCTCGCGGCGCACGTCGAGGGCGGCGTCGGCCGCGGCCAGCGTTGCGGCGGCGCGGAAGGTCATGGCGTGGACGTCGAGCACGATCCCGGCGCCGCGCGCCACCAGGTGGCGGGTCGCGCCCCAGGCCGCCTGCAGGTAGCCGAGGTCGGCGGGGGCGGCGGGCTCGGCGATCACCAGGTGGACGTGATCGGCGGCGTCGAGGGCGGCCAGCGCCGGGCCGAGGTCGGCGCCGGCGATGGCGCGCAGCGATCCCTGCCGCCAGTTGTCGAACCAGGCGGGGTCGGCGGCGCGCGGGATCGTGCGCAGATCGAGGGCGGCGGCGTGCTGGGCGCTGGGCAGGCCGAACCGCGCCAGGGACAGCGGCACGCCGTCGGCGAGCGCCCCGGTCCCGAACGCCGCCAGCATGACCTGCGGCGTGCGCGCGGCGGGCGGCGTGGTGAAGGTCCACAGCGGCGGGGCCATCCCCAAGTCTCGCACGAACCCGGTCACGGCGGATCCCGCGTCCGCTGTCGCGCGCGCCGAGGGCTCAGGCCCGCGAGTCGCCGGGGCCGTCGTCGGCCGCCGCCACCGGCGCACCCTGCCGCGCGTACTCCTCGAGCTTGCGGTAGAGGGTCTTGCGATCGAGGCCGAGGCGCTGGGCGGCGCGGGTCTTGTTGCCGCCCTCGTCCTCGAGCACGCGCTCGATGTACTCGCGCTCGAGGTCGGCCATGGTCATGCGCCGCGCCACCGCCGCCGCCAGGAAGTCGCCGGGCTTCCGCTCGCGGACGTGGCCGGGCAGGTCGTCGGCGCGGAGCTCGTCGCCGCGGGCCAGGGCGACGCCGCGCTCGAGCACGTTGTGCAGCTCGCGCACGTTGCCGGGCCAGGCGTAGGCGAGGAGGAGCTGCTGGGCCTCGGGCGCGATGCGGAAGCGCCGGGGCGGATCCTGGCGCTGGCCGACCCCGGCCAGGAAGTGCTCGGCCAGCGGGATGACGTCCTCGGGGCGCGAGCGCAGGGGCGGCAGGTCGACCTGGATGACGTTGAGGCGGTAGTAGAGGTCCTCGCGGAAGCTGCCGTCGGCCAGCATCGACTCGAGGTTGCGGTTGGTGGCGGCGATGACCCGGACGTCGATGCGCTGGGTCTTGGTCGAGCCCAGCGGCCGCAGCTCGTGCTCTTGCAGGACGCGCAGCAGCTTGGCCTGCAGCGGCAGGGCGAGCTCGCCGATCTCGTCGAGGAAGATCGAGCCGGTGTCGGCCTCGGCGAACAGGCCGATGCGGTCGGTGCGGGCGTCGGTGAAGGCGCCGCGCTTGTGGCCGAACAGCTCGCTCTCGATGAGGGTCTCGGGCACCGCCGCCAGGTTGACGGCGACGAACGGCGCCTTGGTCCGCGGCGAGTTGTAGTGGATCGCGCGCGCGATCAGCTCCTTGCCGGTGCCGCTCTCGCCGGTGATGCGCACGCTGGCGGTCGAGGTGGCGATGCGGCCGACCAGGCCCAGCACCTCCTTCATGGCCTCGGAGCGGGCGATGACGTTCTCGAACCCGAACTGGCGCTCGACCTCGCGCTGCAGCCGCGCCACCTGCCGGCGCAGCGTCCGCTCGGCCAGGGTCTTCTCGACCAGCAGCAGGAGCTCCTCGAGCTCGAACGGCTTGGTGATGTAGTCGTAGGCGCCGAGCTTGACCGCCTTGATCGCGGTCTCGATCGACCCGAAGGCGGTGATCATGACGATGTGGGGTGGATCGGGCAGGGCGCCGACGTCGCGGATGAGATCGAAGCCGTCGAGGTCGGGCATTCGCAGGTCGGTGATGACCAGATCCATGCGCTCGCTGCGCGCCAGCTCCAGACCCTGGTGGCCGCCCGGAGCCGCGCGCACCCGGTAGCCGGCGTCGCCCAGCTCCTCGACCAGGAGCTCGCGCATCGCGTCGTCGTCCTCGACGACCAGGACGGTGGCGGCGGGATCGCCCACGGCGCGAACCTACCACGGCGGGGCGCGGCGGCGCGCCCTCAGGTCGACCGCGCCGCGGCGCGCTCCGTCGCTGCCGGCAGGAACACCCGGAAGCAGGCGCCGCCGCCGGGCGCGTCGCCGACCTCGATCCAGCCGTCGTGCTCCTTGACGATGCCCGCGCACACCGCCAGGCCGAGGCCGGTGCCGCCCTGGCCGTCCTTCGAGGTGTAGAACGGCTCGAAGATCTTGTCGCGGCGCTCCTCGGGGATGCCCGGCCCGCTGTCGCTGACCTCGACGCACACGAAGGTCTGCTCGGGGGCCAGCTCCAGCCCCGGCCGCTGCCGCCGCGCCGCCGAGGTCTCGACCGTGAGGGCGCCGCCCTCGGGCATGGCCTGGATCGAGGTGAGGAGCAGGTTGAGCAGCACCTGCTGCAGGCGGTCGCCGTCACCCGACACCGGCGGCAGGCCCTCGGCCCGCACCAGCCGGGTCTTGACCTTGGCCACCGCGAACTGGCCGGCCAGCAGCTCCATCGTGGTCAGGGTGACGGCGTTGAGGTTGACGCTGGTGTGGCCGGGCGGGCCGACCCGGCGGCGCGCGAAGTCGAGGAGCCGCTGGATGATGCGGGTGATGCGCGCCGCCTGCTCGGCGATGATCTCGCTGTTCTTGTGCACGGCCTC
Source organism: uncultured delta proteobacterium (assembly GCA_900696455.1). Lineage (GTDB taxonomy): Bacteria > Myxococcota_A > Polyangia > Haliangiales > Haliangiaceae > UBA2376. The sequence goes on along the minus strand of CAADGB010000044.1, from coordinate 44,669 downwards.
GGGATCGCCCGCCTTCTTCTGGGTGGCGCGGGCGCGGCCGGCGATGACGTTGAGCGGGGTGCCGACCTCGTGCGCGATCTCGGCGGCGATCTGGCCGATCGTCGCCAGCTTCTCGGTGTGCGACAGCCGCTGCTCGAGGCTCGACTTGGCCTCGTGGTGGCGCTGGGTCTCGGCCCGCGACTCGCGCAGGGAGAAGGTCATGTCGTTGAAGCGGGTGGCGACCGCGCCGATCTCGTCGTCGCGCTCGGACAGCAGCACGTGCGACAGGTCGCCCTTCGCCACCTCGTCGATGCCGCGCAGCAGCTTGGCCATGGGCTGGGTCATCAGGCTGCGGGTGAGCAGGAAGACCGCGGTGGTCGTGGCGCCGGCGATCACCAGGACCCACAGCACCGCGCGCAGGGCGTCGGCGCGCGCCTCCTCGTCGAGCCTGCCGGTGGGGCGCGACAGCTCGAGCATCCCGGTCACGACGACGCCGCGCTCGCTCGCCGCCCGCAGCGGGATGGCGTAGTGGAGGGCGCCGTCCTCGTGCTCCATGAGCGCGAGCTGGGGCGAGCCGACCAGCACGCGCAGGCGGCGGGCCTGGGCGGGGGAGAGGCCCAAGGTCGGCGCCGTCCCTCGGGGATCGGCGGCGGCGACGACGACCCGCCACGGCGTGGTGCGCGCCAGCTCGCGCCCGACCCGGCGGGTCAGCTCCGCGGGCTCGACCTCGGCGGCGCTCGACCCGAGCGCCTCCAGGCTGGCCCGCATCGCCATCGCGGAGGCGCGGGCCTCGGCCTCGAGCGCCGCCCGCCGCGCGGTCCCGCGCGCGCGCACCTCGAACATCGCGTACACCGCCAGGGTCAGGGTGACCGAGAGCGCGGTGGCGGCGGTGATCTTGGTGCCGATGCGCACCGCCGTATCGTAGCGTGGTATGCGTGCCCATGCGGTCGCGCGCCCTCCGCCGTCTCGCCGCCGCGCCGTGGCTGCTCGCGGCGCTCGCGGCGTCGGCGGGCGCCTGTGGCCGCGGCGAGCGTGACGGCGGGCGCGGCGGGGCTGCGGCGGACCCGGTGGGCGCCGGCCGCGCCTCCGCGCCCGCCACCGGCGACGAGCTGGTGATGGTCGACGTCCCGCCCCGGGTGGGCGACACGCGGACCCGCACCAAGGACGCGCGCCACAGCTTCACGGTGCGCCGCGATGGCAGGGACCGGGCGAGCGTGTTCTCGGTCCACCAGGAGCGGCACGAGGAGGTGCTGGCGGTCGAGGCCGGGGCCATCACCCGCATCGCGGTCACCTACCGGGCCGACGCCCGGACCCGTGGCGGTGAGGTCGAGCCCACGGTCCTCGCCGGCAACCGCTACCAGGTGTGGCTCGAGGGCGACGCGATCGCGGCGCGCCGCGCCGACGGCGCCGCGGTCTCGGCCGAGGAGCTGGCCGCCCTGGCCAGCGCCCACGACGAGCTGGGTCAGCCGCCGGTGCTCGACCAGCTCCTGGCGGCGCGGCGGTGGCGGCGCGACGAGCTGGTGGCGCTGTCGGCCGCCGAGGTCGCCCGCCTCGACGCGGTCCGCCGCGGCACGGCGCGGCCGCGGCTGGTGGCGATGAGCCTGACCCTGCGCGAGGTGGCCGGCGGCGTCGCGACGTTCGCGCTCACCACCTCGTCGCGGCAGGAGGGGGCGGGCGGGCTGGCCTTCGACGGCGCCGGCACCCTGCGCCTCGACGTCGCTCGCCTCGAGCCGCTCTCGCTGGAGCTCACCGGCACCCTCGCCGGCCAGACCGACAGCGGCGAGCTGGTCGGCGCGTCGCAGGAGACCACGACCTACGCGTACTGAGCCGGGAGCCTCGCAGAGGACCACGGACCCGGCCTCGGCCTCGCCCTCGGACTCGGACTCGGACCCGGCCTCGCCCTCGGCCTCGCACTCGGCCCCGGCCTCGGACTCGGCCTCGCCCTCGGCCTCGGCCGTCAGGGCACCTTCTGGATGCCGCCCGGGATGGCGAGGGGCGCCGGCTGCTTCGACTTGTCGGCGTCGAAGGTCGTCTGGTCCTTCTCGAGCGCCTCGATCTGCGCGTCGACCGCCGCGTCGCAGGCCGCCTCGTCGGCGCACTGCTTGAGCAGGTCCTTCAGCTTGGCGTGCCCGTCCTTGTAGATCTTGGCGTGGGCGTCCTCGTGGACCTTCACCGACGCCGCCCAGGCGTCGAACTTCTTCTGGTGCTCCGGCGGCGCCTTGTCGCGCTGCTTCCAGGTCGGCACCGTGGTCGTGATGGTCACCGTGATCGTGACCTTGTTCTTGTCGAGCTGGGTGTAGTCGCAGTCGAGGCCGCACTCGCACTTGCCGGCGCACTTGCCGCTGTGGGCGCGGGCGTCGACCTGCTTGTAGAGCTCGGCGTAGTCGGCCGCGTCGTACTCCATCGCGCCCGCGTTCTCCTTGAACACCACGGTCACCGTCAGCGGCTTCTGCCCCTGCTCGGTGGCCTCGTCCTCACCGCCGGCGATCGCCGGAGCCGCGCCCGGCGTGCCGCCATCGACCGCCGGCCCGGCCGCGGTGGCCGGTCCCGCGGCGCCGGGGGCCTCGGTCCGCGCCACCGCCAGCGGCGCGCTGCCCACCGCCGCGGGCCGGCCCGCCACCATGGCGTCGGCCGCGCGGTCCGCCTCGAGCTCGGACGGGTCGGCGGGGCCGGTCACCCGCGGGGCCTGCTGCACCGGCCCGGCGGCGCCGTCGCTCGCCGGCTGCCCGGCCTGCTGCACCGTGTGCGCGACCTCGTGGGCGAGCAGGTGCTGGCCCTCGGCCGAGCCCGGGTCGTACTGACCGGCACCCATGAAGATGTCCTGGCCGGTCGCGAACGCGCGGGCGCCCATGGCCTCGGCTGCGCCCGCCGCCTCGCTGTCGGTGTGCACGCGAACCCCGTCCAGCCGCGCCCCGAGCGACTCCTCGAACGAGCCCCGCAGCGGCTCGGGCACCGGGGTGCCCCGGCCGCTGCTGCGCTCGAGCAGGGCTCCCAGGCCCCGGGTGTCTCCCGCCCCGGCCTCGGGCCGCGCCCGGCGGGCGACGATCCCCTGGGTCAGCGTCCGCTTGCCGGGGGCGGCGCGCCCGTCGCGCGCATCTTCGCGAACTTCCTGGTCATCGAGCTGTCGCAGGTCACGCATCGAGGGGTGGAGACCGCCACCTCGCTTCGTGACCCGGCCGGCGCGGTCCAGCGCAGGCCCACCCAGACCCGGTCGGCGCAGGCCAGACCTGGTCGGCGCACGCCGGCCTGGCTCAGTGCGTCGTGACCGACGCGACCTCGGTCCGGTCGCTGTCGCCGTCGCTCGAGGTGCTGGCGACCGTGCCGTCGGTGCGGCCCCGCAGCTTGCCGTTGCCGTTGCCGTTGGACTCGGCCTCGGCGAGGGCCGGGGCCAGCTTGGCCATGCGCTTGGCAGCCTTCTCGGCCTTCTCGGCGGCCTTCTCGGCCTTCTCGGCGGCCTTCTCCAGCTTGGCCGCGGCGTCCGAGGCCACCGCCTTGGAGGCGGCCTCCTTCTTGTCGAGCTCGCGCTCCTCCCGCCGCTTCTCGCGCATGCGGCGCAGGCCGCCGCTCATGATCTCGGCGATGAGCGAGTCGTACTCGATGCCGACCGCCCGGGCGATGAGCACCAGGTCGGAGTAGCCGGGGGTCAGGCCGGGCAGGGGGTGGACCTCGAGCACGTAGATCCGGCCGTCCGACGCCATGCGCAGGTCGACGCGGGCCACGTCGCGGCAATCCAGGGCCCAGAACGTGGCCCGGGCGATCTTCTCGATGGCCTTCTGCTCCGACTCGCTGAGCTTGGCCGGGCACTGGTAGAAGACGTGCTTCTCCCACTCCTGCTTGACCGCGTAGTCGTAGACCGGGCGGTCGTTGCCCTCGTCCTTGAAGCAGATCTCCATGGGCGCCAGCACCCGCGGGCGCTTGTCGCCGAGCAGGCCGACCGTGAACTCGCGGCCGGCGATGTACTCCTCGACCAGGGCCGGCTGCCGGTAGCGCTCGACGCACATCTTGACCGCGGCGCGCAGCTCCTCCTCGGTGTCGCACACGCTGGTCGAGCCCTCGATGCCCTTGCTCGAGCCCTCGGCGTTGGGCTTGACGATGAGGGGGAAGGACAGGTCCGGCGACAGCCGCTCGCGCGCCGACTCCATGAGCTGGAACTTCGGCGTGAGGATGTCGTGCTGCATCAGCACCTTCTTGCACAGCGCCTTGTCGAGGGCGATGGCCAGCGTGGCGCTGTCGGAGCCGGTGTAGGGCACGCCGAGCAGCTCGCACAGGGCGGGGACCTGGGCCTCGCGGTTGCGGCCCTCGACGCCCTCGGCGATGTTGAAGATGAGGTCGACATCGGCCTCGGCCAGCACCCGCGGCAGGTCCGGGGTGGCCTCGAGGTGGACCACGATGTGGCCCTGGCGGGCCAGGGCGTTGGCGATGGAGATGATGGTCTCCGGCGGATCCCACTCGGCCTCGTCGTCGCCGTCGTGGTCGCGCTTGACGTTGTACGTGAAGCCGACCCGGATGGGCTGGGCGCGGCCCGGCCGCCGCTGCACCCCGAGCTGGCTGGCGGTGGCCAGGCCCGAGCGCAGGGCCGCCGCGTTCAGGATGGCCGCGATGGTCGCGGCGTAGCCCATGCCGAGCTGGGAGGTGGCCACGAACAGGGGCGCGCTCGGCGCCAGCGACGGGATGCCGTTGGCCTCGAGGAAGTAGACCCGGCCGTCGGGGCCGATGCGGAAGTCGATGCGGGCGACATCGCGCATGCCCAGGGTGCGGATCACGTCGAGCGAGATCTGGCGGAGGCGGGCCGCGATGTCGCGCGGGATCGACGCCGGGCAGCGGAGCTGGACCTTTCCGGGCTCCAGGTTCTTGAGCCGGTAGTCCCAGACGTTGAACGGGCGCTCGGCCGAGGTCTCGACCAGGAGCTCGACCGGGTGGAGCAGGCCGTTGTCGTGCCCGACCCCGTCGATGTAGCCGACCATGATGTCGATGCCGTCGACGTCCTCCTCGACCAGGACGCCGTCGGGGTAGGCGCGGAGCGCGCTCTTGAGGACGGCGGGCAGATCCCGGGCCTCGCGCACGACCGAGCCGTCGCGGGCGATGCCCGAGCCGCTGCCGTTGCCGTTGCCGTTGCCGTTGCCATTGCCGTTGCCGTTCCCGCCGACGTAGATGCCCTTGCTCGAGCCCTCGTGGTTCGGCTTGACGATGACCGGGAAGGCGAGGCCGACGCCGCGCTCGATGATCTGGTCGAAGTTGCGCGGGTTGACCAGGCAGGCGCGCGGGGTGTCGACCCCGGCCCGGGCCACCATCAGCTTGGTCAGCCACTTGTCGAGAGTGAGGGCGTTGGCGTAGGCGTCGGACCCGGTGTACGGGATGCCGAGCTCCTCGAACAGCGCCGGGTACAGGGCCTCGCGCAGCTTCCCCTGCTGGCCCTCGGCGGTGTTGAAGATGACGTCGGGGTCGATGGCCTCGAGCCGCTCGAGGAGCGTCGAGGCGGGCCCCGAGACCTCGACCTTCTCCACCTCGTGGCCGGCGGCCTCGATGGCCGCGGCGATGGCGTTGACCGTGTCGACGCTGTCGAACTCGGCCTCCTTCTCGGAGTGCCGGACGTCGGTGAGGCGGAGGTTGTGGGTGAACGCTACCTTCATACCGTGGGCGCCCTCGGCCAGGGGTGCATCCGACCGACGCGAGCGGTCATCAGTGACACGACGCGCGATGCGGATGCTGATGATCTAGCAAAGCGGTGTGACAGCGCTGCCGTCAAGCGAAACCGGATGGGATCTCGTGCTACCAATCCGCCATGGCGGTGACCGAGATCTTCGACGTCCGCACCACGACGCGCCTCGAGACGATCGACATCACCTCGCTCGTCCGCTCCGCCATCCGCAAGGCCGGCGTCGACAGCGGCCTGTGCTGCGTCTTCTGCCCGCACACCACCGCCGGGCTGACGATCCAGGAGAACAGCGACCCCAAGGTGAAGACCGATCTCGCCGAGCACCTTGGGCGGCTGGTCCCGCACGACGGCGGCTACATCTCGGCCGAGGCCAACTCCGACGCGCACATCAAGAGCAGCCTCATCGGCGCCTCGCTCACGCTGCTCGTCGACGCCGGCAAGCCGGTGCTCGGCACCTGGCAGGCCCTCTACTTCTGCGAGTTCGACGGCCCGCGCAGCCGGCGGGTCATGGTGAAGGTGATCGCGGGCTAGCCCACGCCCGGTCGGCGCGCGCCGCGCGCCGACCGCGGCCGCGCCCGCGCCTGGCGCCCGATCTGCGAGACATTCCGCGCACTCGCGTCGCTACATCGCCGCGCCCGCTCGTGCGTCATTATGTGCATATGCGCCCCGCGCTCGTCGCCTCGCTCCTCGCCCTGACCGCCGCGGCCGCCGCCTGCGGACCGGGCCCGCGCCCGCGGGCGCCGGCGCCGCCCGCCCCGAGCGACGTCACCACCGGCCTCGCGCCGGCCGACGACCTCGCCGGCGCCACGCCGCCGACCGGCGCCGGCGCCGGCCCCACCGGCACGCGGGCGGGGACAGGGCAGGGCAGCGGCACCCCGCACTACGACCTCGAGGAGATCCGCCTGACCGCGACCGCCGGCGGCGACGTGGTCGCCACCGCGCCCTCCCAGCTCCTCGACGACGCCAAGGCGGCGCTCGACGCCGGCCGCACCCGCGAGGCGATCGCGCTCTACCGCCAGCTCGCCGCCGACTTCCCGACCTCGCGCCTGGCGCCGGCCGCGCTCTTCAACATCGGGGTCATCCACGAGAACCTGGGCGACGTCCGCGCCGCCATCGTCGCCTACCACGACGTGGTCGCGGCCTTCCCGGTCGGCCGCGAGTCGCTCGACGCCCACCTCCGGGCCGCCGGCCTCGAGGCCGAGCACGAGCACTGGCGCGACGCCGAGCGGACCCTGCGCGACGTCCTCGCCCGCCCCGATCTCTCGCACACCGATCGCATCGAGGCCCACGCCCGGCTCGGCTACGTCCTGCTCGAGCAGGGGCGTCACGCCGAGGCCCGGGCCGCGCTCGACGCCGCGGTCTCCGCCTGGCGCAAGGCCACCCGGGTCGACGACCGCTACTACATCGCGATGGCCCACTACTACCTGGGCGAGCTGGCGCATCGCGAGTTCCTCGCCGTCCAGCTCCGCTCCGCCGACACCATGCTCAAGGCCGACCTGGTGGCCAAGGAGCGGCTGGCGGCCGAGGCCTACGATCGCTGGCGCCAGGCGCTCGAGATGAAGCAACCGTACTGGGCGCTCGCCGCCGGCTACCGCATGTCGCACGTCTTCCTGGAGCTGTGGGAGACCGCGGTCCGCGCGCCGATGCCGGACGGCCTCGACCCCGCCGCCCGCGACTACTACCGGATCGAGGTGCACGACCGCGTGCGCCGCCACCTCCACACCGCCCTCGACGGTCACGAGATGAACGTCAAGCTCGCCGCCGCCTACGGCGTCGACAACGCGTGGAGCGCGGCGTCGAAGGTGCGGGCCGCCGCGATCGCCGCGATCCTGGCCCGCGAGAGCCGCGGCGAGCTCGTCGTGCCGCCCGCGTCGGCGCGCCAGGCACCTTAATAATGAAGGCGCCGCCCGGCGCACCGGCCACGCGGTCCGGAGTGCCGCGCGAGCGCGCGAGATCGGCCACCGAAACCACACGGATGGCCGTTGACTTGCGAAAAGTCATCGCCTATACACTTGCGGCCGTCGACCCGGCGGCGCCGCCCGTGACGTTTTCACAATAGATTCCGCTGGCGTAGCTCAACCGGTAGAGCACCTGACTTGTAATCAGGAGGTCGCGGGTTCGAGTCCCACCGCCAGCTCGATCGCGCCAGGCACCAGGCAGAGGTCCACGAAGCCAAACAGTCCAGGACGACATCCGGAGGGGTTCCCGAGTGGCCAAAGGGAGCAGACTGTAAATCTGCCGGCTCCACGCCTTCGATGGTTCGAATCCATCCCCCTCCACCGCGGGTCCCTCGGCGCCAGCGGCGGCCGGCGTCGCCCGGCCCTCGCGGGTGTAGCTCAGCGGTAGAGCTCCAGCCTTCCAAGCTGGATGTCGTGGGTTCGAATCCCATCGCCCGCTCCAGAAAATACCCGCCCTCGTAGCACAGTGGCAGTGCACTTCCTTGGTAAGGAAGGGGTCGCGAGTTCGATTCTCGCCGAGGGCTCGATCGAAACCCGAACGACTCGTCACGCCTCAGGAGATCACCGTCCATGTCGAAAGAAAAGTTCGTCCGCAACAAGCCCCACGTGAACATCGGCACGATCGGTCACGTCGACCACGGCAAGACCACGCTGACCGCGGCGATCACCAAGGTGCAGTCGACGAAGGGCTTCGCGAAGTTCACCGCGTTCGATCAGATCGACAAGGCGCCCGAGGAGAAGGCTCGCGGCATCACCATCGCGACCGCCCACGTCGAGTACGAGAGCGACAAGCGCCACTACGCGCACGTCGACTGCCCCGGCCACGCCGACTACATCAAGAACATGATCACCGGCGCGGCGCAGATGGACGGCGCGATCCTCGTGGTGTCGGCTCCGGACGGCCCGATGCCGCAGACGCGTGAGCACGTGCTCCTGGGACGGCAGGTGAACGTGCCGGCGATCGTGGTCTACCTGAACAAGTGCGACATGATCGCCCCCGGTGACGAGGAGCTCCTCGACCTGGTCGAGATGGAGCTGCGCGAGCTGCTCTCGAAGTACCAGTACCCGGGCGACGACACCCCCATCATCCGCGGCTCGGCGCTCAAGGCGCTCGAGGGCGAGACCGGGACCCCGTACGGCGTCGACTCGATCCAGAAGCTCATGGACGCGTGCGACTCGTTCGTGCCCGAGCCCAAGCGCGAGATCGACAAGCCGTTCCTGATGCCGGTCGAGGACGTCTTCACGATCACCGGCCGCGGCACGGTCGTCACCGGCCGCATCGAGCGCGGCATCGTCAAGGGCGGCGACGAGCTCGAGGTCATCGGCCTCGGCGACACCCGCAAGACCACCTGCACCGGCGTCGAGATGTTCCGCAAGCTCCTCGACGAGGGCCAGGCGGGCGACAACGTCGGCCTGCTCCTGCGCGGCCTCAAGCGCGAGGAGATCGAGCGCGGCATGGTGCTCGCCAAGCCGGGCTCGGTCCTGCCCCACACCAAGTTCTCGGCCGAGATCTATATCCTCAAGAAGGAGGAGGGCGGGCGCCACACCCCGTTCTTCAACGGCTACCGGCCCCAGTTCTACTTCCGCACCACCGACGTCACGGGCGTCATGCAGCTCCCGGACGGCATGGAGATGGTGATGCCGGGCGACAACATCCGCGTCGAGGTCGACCTGATCTCGGCCATCGCCTGCGAGGAGGGCCTCCGCTTCGCCATCCGCGAGGGTGGCAAGACGGTCGGCGCCGGCGTCGTCACCAAGATCCTGACCTGAGCCGGTCGGCCGGGTCGACCCGGCCTCCGAATGCCAGCCACGCCGACGCCCCGGGATGGGATCCCGGGGCGTCCCTGCTTTCGGCACACCTGGGTCTTGCCCGGCTGTGGCTTCTGAGGTACACGTCCGCTTCCGTCTGAACCGACGAAGGCCCTGTTCCATCCGCCGTTTTTCGAGGTTATCTAGCTGAAATCATAGGGGAGTAGCTCAACGGTAGAGCATCCGTCTCCAAAGCGGAGGGCTGCAGGTTCAAGTCCTGTCTCCCCTGCCACGCCTGCCCGGTCTGCCAGTCGACGTCGGTTCAAGTCCTGACCACAGAGTCCACCGTGGCCCAGCAAGAGAACGCACCCAACAAGCCCGTCCACCTGATGTACCTGGGTGGTGGGGTCACGCTGTTCTACCTCACCCAGTGGACCATCGACTGGTTGTGGGGGTACTTCGCCGGCACCACGCCGAGCGAGCTGTACATCACCCTCGTCGCGGGGGTGGTGGCGCTCGGCGCCGGGATCTACTTCTACAAGCACGAGCGGGTGCACACCCTCGCCAACGAGGTCTCCGCCGAGCTGAAGAAGGTCTCCTGGCCGACCGCCAAGGAGGTCCGGGCCGCGACCATCGTGGTGATCGTCATGGCGATCATCTCGGCGATCATCCTCGGCCTGTTCGACTTCGTCTGGTCGAACCTGACGGAGCTCATCTATGGTGGCTGATCCCATCGGACCGACGGAGACCGGCGAGGGCGCCGCGCCCGCGGCCGGCGCCCCCGAGGCTGCTGCCGCCGATCTGGCGTCCCAGCTCAAGTGGTACATCGTCCACACCTACTCCGGGCACGAGAACAAGGCGCGCCTGACGCTGCTCGAGCGCGTCCGCAACGCCAACCTGAACGACTACTTCGGCCAGGTCCTCGTGCCCACCGAGAGCGTGATGGAGCTGGTCAAGGGCCAGCGCCGGACCACCACCCGCAAGTTCTTTCCCGGGTACATGTTCGTCCAGATGGTCATGGAGGACCGGACGTTCCACCTGGTCAAGAACACCCCCAAGATCACGGGCTTCCTGGGCGGCACCAAGCCGACCCCGGTGCCCGAGCGCGAGATCACGGGGCTCCAGACCACCGCCACCGAGGGCAAGGCCAAGCCTCGGCCCCGCATCACCTTCGAGGTGGGCGACAGCGTGCGCGTGGTCGAGGGCCCGTTCGCCAACTTCTCGGCCAAGGTCGAGGAGGTCAAGGCGGACAAGCAGAAGGTGAAGGTCTCGGTCTCGATTTTCGGGCGTGCCACGCCGGTCGAGCTTGACTTCACCCAGGTCGAGAAAGCATAAACTCCGCCCCCGCCTCCCCAAGGTCCGTCATGAAGAAGGTCGTCGCCCTCATCAAGCTCCAGTGCCCCGCCGGCAAGGCCAACCCGTCGCCGCCGGTCGGTCCTGCGCTCGGCCAGCACGGCCTCAACATCATGGCGTTCTGCAAGGAGTTCAACGCGCGGACGGCGCAGATGGGTGACCTGATCATCCCGGTGCTCATCACCGCGTACGCCGACCGCACGTTCACCTTCGTCACCAAGACCCCGCCGGCCTCCATCCTCCTCAAGAAGGCGGCCAAGATCGAGAGCGGCTCCAAGGAGCCGAACAAGACCAAGGTCGGCAAGGTCACCAGCAAGCAGGTTCGCGAGATCGCGGAGCACAAGCTCCCCGACCTCAACACCACCGACGTCGAGGCCGCCATGCGCACCGTGGCCGGCACCGCCCGCTCCATGGGTCTCGAGGTCATCGACTAGCAACGCCCGATGTGCACCCCCTGGGAGCCTGGCACCGCGCCTGCCGGCGGGTGACGAGCGCCTGACCAGGGCCACACGGAGGATCCAATGGCTGGCAAGAAGTATCGCAAGGCGGTCGAGGGCTGGGACTCGACCAAGAAGTACACGGTGGCCGAGGCGTGCGCGCTCATCCCGCGCACCAAGATCTCGACCCGCTGGGACGAGACCGTCGACGCGTCGATCCGCCTCGGCGTCAACCCCAAGTACGCCGACCAGATGGTCCGCGGCTCGTGCGTGATGCCGTCGGGCACCGGCAAGTCCAAGCGCATCCTCGTCATCGCCAAGGCCGACAAGGCCAAGGAGGCGCTCGAGGCGGGCGCCGACTACGCCGGCTCCGACGAGTACATCAACCGGATCAAGGACGAGAACTGGTTCGAGTTCGACACCCTGGTCGCCACCCCCGACATGATGGTGGCGGTCGGCAAGATCGGCCGCATCCTCGGCCCGCGCGGGCTCATGCCCAACCCCAAGGTCGGCACGGTCACCGCCGACGTGGTCAAGGCGGTCAAGGAGCTCAAGGCCGGCCGCGTCGAGTTCCGCGTCGAGAAGGCGGGCATCATCCAGACCCCCATCGGCAAGGCGTCGTTCGCGCCCGAGGCCCTCGCCGCGAACCTGACCGCGCTGCTCGACACCCTCATGAAGCTCAAGCCGTCGACGGCCAAGGGCGTCTACATGAAGTCGATCACGCTGTCGACGACCCACGGCCCCGGCGTCAAGGTCGAGACCACCAGCTTCCTCTCCGCCGCCGCCGGCGACTGACCTGGCCCCTGGCCCTCGCCGCAACCCACCCCCGCCCCGAGCGCACCGCACCGCCGCAGCAACGCACATCCCGACCCGGTCGTCCGAGAAGTGGGCAGGCACTCGCCGTAGGTCCCGCGGAGACAGCGCCGGTCGTCACGCCCCGACGGGCTGCCGACCCCTCGTCTCCTCTCCGCTCGCGGACGACGAGGGGTCGATGCTTTCAGGAGAACCACGATGGACAAAGCAGGCAAGGCCGAGCTCCTCGGCGAGATCAAGGAAGAGTTCGCCAACGTGCAGTCGGTGATCGTCGCCCACTACGCGGGCGTGACGGTGCCGGCGGTCACGGCCATGCGCGACGACTTCCGCAAGGCCGGCTGCCACTACCGCGTCCTCAAGAACACCCTGGTCAAGATCGCGGTCAAGGGCTCGCCGCTCGAGCCGCTGGGCGCGCTCATGGTCGGGCCCACCGCCGTCATGTGGTCGAACGAGTCGGCCCAGGAGCCGGCCAAGATCGCGCTCAAGTGGGCCAAGGAGCTGCCCAAGTTCCAGATCCAGGGCGGCTTCTTCGACGGCAAGGTGCTCGACGCCGCCGGCGTCGACGCCCTGTCGCGGATGCCGGGCAAGGACGAGCTGCGCGCCAGCCTGCTCATGACCTTCCTGGCCGCGCCGCAAGACTTCGTCCGCACGATCATCGCCGGCCCCCAGAACTTCGCCTACCTCCTCGACGCGCGGAAGCGCCAGCTCGAGTCCGCGTCCTGAGCCCGTCGCAGGAGACCTTCGAACCCCCAACCGCTTCCGCTCCGCAGCCGAAGACACCGCACAGAGGAAATCGCCATGTCGCTCTCGCACGATGACGTCGTCGCCTATCTCAGCAACCTGTCCGTCATGGACATCGTCAAGCTCACCAAGGAGCTCGAGGACAAGTGGGGCGTGAAGGCCGCCCCGGTCGCGGTCGCCGGTCCCGCCGCCGCCGCCGCCCCGGCCGCCGCCGCCGCCGAGGAGAAGACCGAGTTCACCGTCGTCCTCAAGAGCGGCGGGGCGCAGAAGATCAACGTGATCAAGGTGGTCCGCGAGATCACCGGCCTGGGCCTCAAGGACGCCAAGGACCTCGTCGACGGCGCCCCCAAGGACGTCAAGGCCGGCGTCAACAAGGCCGAGGCCGAGGACATCGCCAAGAAGCTCAAGGAAGCCGGCGCCGAGATCGAGATCAAGTGATCTCGGGCTGGAGTCCGTTGGATTCCAGCGCTTTACAGCTTCGCTTCCAGTTGGCACGCTCGCTTGCACGCGAGGGTTGCCAACACCGTCAGAAAGCGTGCTATACGCACGCCCGCGCTTTCGAGACACGGGTTCGTATCACCGCCGCCGCCGCGTCCTCTGACTCCGTCGCCACCCCCACCATCGCCGGTCCCCGGCGCGGCGGTGGGCTGGGGGCGGTGTCTGATTTTTCGGCTCGCGCGCGTTGACCGACCCGGCCGCGCAGAGCGCGCGTGGCTCCACTTCGACCTCATCCCCAGGGGGCATCAAGTCCATGGCGTCAGCCATCCAGAACAACTTCCGGGCCCGCAAGAGCTTCGCGAAGCTGAAGCAGGTCATCGAGATCCCCAACCTCATCGACATCCAGAAGCGGAGCTACGACAAGTTCCTGCAGATGGACGTCCCGCTCGATCGCCGCGAGGACATCGGGCTGCAGGGCGTCTTCAAGAGCGTCTTCCCCATCAAGGACTTCTCGGAGACCAGCTCGCTCGAGTTCGTCTCGTACAACCTCGAGAAGCCCAAGTACGACGTCGACGAGTGCCGGGCCCGCGGCATGACCTTCGCCGCCCCCATCAAGGTGGTGATCCGCCTGGTGGTGTGGGACGTCAACGAGGAGACCGGCGTCCAGTCGATCCGCGACGTCAAGGAGCAGGAGGTCTACTTCGGTGAGATCCCGCTCATGACCGAGAGCGGGACGTTCATCATCAACGGCACGGAGCGGGTCATCGTCAGCCAGCTCCACCGCTCGCCCGGCGTGTTCTTCGACCACGACAAGGGCAAGACCCACAGCTCGGGCAAGCTGCTCTACAGCGCCCGCATCATCCCGTACCGCGGCTCGTGGCTCGACTTCGAGTTCGACCACAAGGACATCCTCTACGTCCGCATCGATCGCCGGCGCAAGCTGTACGCGACGGTGCTGCTGCGCGCCCTGGGCTACTCCACCGAGGAGCTGCTCAACTACTTCTACGACACCGAGATCATCCACATCGAGGGTCCCAAGAAGTACACGCGCGAGATCGACTACGAGCTCCTCATCGGTCAGCGCGCGACCCGCGACATCAAGCACCCCAAGACCAAGGAGGTGCTGGTCAAGAAGAACCGCAAGTTCACCAAGGGCGCGATCCGCAAGCTGCAGGAGTCCGACGTCGCCCGCCTGCCGATCGATCTCGACGAGCTCCAGGGCAAGGTCTCGGCCAAGGACGTCATCGACGAGAACACCGGCGAGGTCCTCCTCCAGTGCAACGAGGAGGTCAGCGAGGCCAAGCTCGAGGAGCTGCGCGAGCGCGGCGTCGAGCAGGTCGACATCCTCTTCATCGACAACCTCAACGTCGGCCCCTACCTGCGCAACACGCTGCTCGCCGACAAGCTGCAGGGCCCCGACGAGGCGATCATGGAGATCTACCGGCGGCTGCGCCCCGGGGATCCGCCCACCCTCGACACCGCCCAGAACCTCTTCCACAACCTGTTCTTCAACGCCGAGCGCTACGACCTGTCCAAGGTCGGTCGCATCAAGCTGAACTACAAGTTCAAGATCGACGAGGCGATCGAGACCCAGATCCTGACCAAGCGCGACATCCTCGAGACCGTCCGCTACCTCATCGATCTGCGCAACGGCAAGGGCGTCGTCGACGACATCGATCACCTCGGCAACCGGCGCGTGCGCGCGGTCGGCGAGCTCATGGAGAACCAGTACCGCATCGGCCTGGTCCGCATGGAGCGCGCGATCAAGGAGCGCATGAGCATGTCTCAGGAGATCGAGACGCTCATGCCCCACGACCTGATCAACGCCAAGCCGGTGTCGGCGGTGGTCAAGGAGTACTTCGGCAGCTCGCAGCTTTCGCAGTTCATGGACCAGACCAACCCGCTGTCCGAGGTCACCCACAAGCGCCGGCTGTCGGCGCTCGGCCCGGGCGGCCTGACCCGCGAGCGTGCGGGCTTCGAGGTCCGCGACGTCCCCCCCACCCACTACGGCCGCATCTGCCCGATCGAGACGCCGGAAGGCCCGAACATCGGCCTGATCGCGTCGCTGTCGACCTTCGCCCGGGTCAACGAGTACGGCTTCATCGAGACGCCGTACCGGCAGGTCGAGGCCGCCAAGGTCTCCGAGGAGGTCACCTTCTACTCGGCGCTGCAGGAGGAGGGGCAGATCATCGCCGCCGCCAACGCCGACATCGAGCGCGGCAAGCTGGCCGGTGACCAGGTGTCGTGCCGCAAGGGCTCGGACGTGGTCATGACCAAGCCCGAGGACGTGACCCTCATCGACGTGTCGCCGAGCCAGCTGGTGTCGGTGGCGGCGTCGCTGATCCCGTTCCTCGAGCACGACGACGCCAACCGCGCGCTGATGGGCTCGAACATGCAGCGCCAGGCGGTGCCGCTCATCCGTACCGCGTCGCCGCTCATCGGCACCGGCATGGAGGGCATCGTCGCCCGCGACTCCGGCGTCACCGTGGTCGCCAAGCGCGACGGCGTCGTCGACTTCGTCGACGGCTCGCGCATCGTCGTCCGCCCGACCGGCCGCACGATCGACGCGATGTCGGCCAAGCCCGACATCTACAACCTGGTCAAGTTCCAGCGCTCCAACCAGAACACCTGCATGAACCAGAAGGCGATCGTGCAGGTCGGCGACCGGGTCAAGAAGGGGGACGTGATCGGCGACGGTCCGGCCACCGAGACCGGCGAGCTGGCGCTGGGCCAGAACGTGGTCGTCGCGTTCATGCCGTGGGGTGGCTACAACTTCGAGGACTCGATCCTCATCAACGAGAAGCTGGTCAAGAACGACGTCTTCACCTCGGTCCACATCGAGGAGTTCGAGTGCGTCGCCCGCGACACCAAGCTGGGCAAGGAGGAGATCACGCGCGACATCCCCAACGTCGGCGAGGAGGCCCTGGCCGACCTCGACGAGTCGGGCATCGTGCGGGTCGGCGCCGAGGTCAAGGCCGGCGACATCCTGGTCGGCAAGATCACGCCCAAGGGCGAGACCCAGCTCTCCCCCGAGGAGAAGCTGCTGCGCGCGATCTTCGGCGAGAAGGCCGGCGACGTCCGCGACACCTCGCTGCGCGTGCCGCCCGGCGTCACCGGCGTCGTGATCGGCGCCCGCGTCTTCGCCCGCAAGGGCACCGAGAAGGACGAGCGCGCCCAGGCCATCGAGGATGCCGAGACCGAGCAGCTCAACCGCAACAAGAAGGACGAGATCAAGATCATCTCGGAGGCCTACTACTCCAAGATGCGCGAGCTCCTGCTCAAGAAGACCACCGCGTCGCGGCTGGTCGACGACAAGGGCAAGGTGCTGCTGGCCAAGGGCCAGACCATCGACGAGCCGAGCCTGGCCGAGGTCCCGCACAAGTACTGGCACGAGATCCAGCTCGCCGAGGGCGACGGCAAGATCGAGGAAGGCCTCGAGAAGCTGGCCCGCCTGCGCGAGGAGGACGTCTACGCCATCGAGGCCCAGTACTCCGACAAGATCGCCAAGCTGACCAAGGGCGACGAGCTGCCCCCGGGCGTCATCAAGCTGGTCAAGGTCTACCTGGCCATCAAGCGGAAGCTCTCGGTCGGTGACAAGATGGCCGGCCGCCACGGCAACAAGGGCGTGGTGTCGCGGCTGCTCCCCGAGGAGGACATGCCGTACCTCGAGGACGGCACGCCGGTCGACGTCGTGCTCAACCCGCTGGGCGTGCCGTCGCGCATGAACGTGGGCCAGATCCTCGAGGTCCACCTGGGCTGGGCGGCCAAGCAGCTCGGCCGCCAGATCGACGCCTACCTGCAGACCAACTGGAGCGGGGACGTCCTCAAGGAGAAGCTGAAGAAGCTGTTCCCGGCCGAGGGCCCCTTCATCGACAAGCTGAAGGAGGACGACGTCGGGCGCTTCGCCGGCAAGCTCCGCCACGGCGTGCACTTCGCGACCCCGGTGTTCGACGGCGCCGACGAGAGCGAGATCAAGGGCGCGCTCAAGATGGCCGGCCTGCCCCAGACCGGCCAGGCCCGCCTCATCGACGGCAAGAGCGGCGTGCCGTTCGAGCACCCGGTGACCGTGGGCGTGATGTACATGCTCAAGCTCCACCACCTGGTCGACGACAAGATCCACGCCCGCAGCATCGGCCCGTACTCGCTGGTCACCCAGCAGCCGCTGGGTGGCAAGGCCCAGTTCGGCGGCCAGCGCCTGGGCGAGATGGAGGTGTGGGCGATGGAGGCCTACGGCGCCGCCTACGCGCTGCAGGAGTTCCTGACCGTCAAGAGCGACGACGTGCTCGGCCGCACCCGCATGTACGAGTCGATCGTCAAGGGCGACCACGTGCTCGAGGCCGGCCTGCCGGAGTCGTTCAACGTGCTGCTCAAGGAGCTGCAGGCCCTCTGCCTCGACGTCGAGCTGATCGAGGATCCGTCGGCGCCGCGCAAGGCCGAGAGCCAGAGCCCGGGCATCCCCGCCGGGCTCGCCGCCCTCGCCCGCGAGGTCGCCGACAAGGTCGGGACCTCGGGCTAGCGCCCGGGCCCTCGCCGTCTCGATCCGTCTCCCGACTCGTACCGACTGAACCGCCAGGAAACCGAGGAATCACGTGAAGGACATCTTCAACTTCTTCGAGAAGCCGAAGGACCCGCGCTCGTTCTCCGCCATCCGCATCATGCTGGCCTCGCCGGAGCGCATCCGCGAGTGGTCGCACGGCGAGGTGAAGAAGCCGGAGACGATCAACTACCGCACCTTCAAGCCGGAGCGGGACGGGCTCTTCTGCGCGAAGATCTTCGGCCCGGTCAAGGACTACGAGTGCAACTGCGGCAAGTACAAGCGCATGAAGCACCGGGGCGTGGTGTGCGAGAAGTGCGGCGTCGAGGTCATCCAGTCGAAGGTGCGGCGCGAGCGCATGGGCCACATCTCGCTGGCCACCCCGGTCGCCCACATCTGGTTCCTCAAGAGCCTGCCGTCGCGCATCGGCAACCTGCTCGACATCCCGCTCAAGGACCTGGAGAAGGTCCTGTACTGCGAGGCCTACATCGTCATCGACCCCAAGCAGTCGGGGCTGGCCCCGCGCGAGCTCCTGAGCGAGGAGATGTACGGCAAGCGCCTCGACGAGCTGGGCGGCGACGCCTTCGACGCCGGCATGGGCGCCGAGGCCATCCTCGAGCTGCTCAAGCAGCTCGACATCGTCCACCTCGCCGAGACCCTGCGCGCCGAGATGCGCGAGGTGACCTCGGAGGCCAAGCGCAAGAAGATCGCCAAGCGGCTCAAGGTGGTCGAGGCCTTCCGCGAGAGCGGCAACAAGCCCGACTGGATGATGCTCACGATCATCCCCGTCATCCCGCCCGACCTGCGGCCGCTGGTGCCGCTCGACGGCGGGCGCTTCGCGACCTCGGACCTCAACGATCTCTACCGCCGCGTCATCAACCGCAACAACCGCCTCAAGCGGCTGCAGGAGCTGAACGCGCCCGAGATCATCATCCGCAACGAGAAGCGGATGCTGCAGGAGGCGGTCGACGCGCTGTTCGACAACGGCCGCCGCGGCAAGACCATCACCGGGCCCAACAAGCGCCCGCTGAAGTCGCTCAGCGACATGCTCAAGGGCAAGCAGGGCCGCTTCCGCCAGAACCTGCTCGGCAAGCGCGTCGACTACTCGGGGCGGTCGGTGATCGTCATCGGCCCCGAGCTCAAGCTGCACCAGTGCGGCCTGCCCAAGAAGATGGCGCTCGAGCTGTTCACGCCCTTCATCTACAACAAGCTCGAGGAGCGCGGCCTGGTCACGACGATCAAGAGCGCCAAGAAGCTGGTGGAGAAGGAGCGGCCCGAGGTCTGGGACATCCTCGAGGAGGTCATCAAGGAGCACCCGGTGCTGCTCAACCGCGCGCCCACGCTCCACCGCCTCGGCATCCAGGCCTTCGAGCCGGTCCTGACCGAGGGCAAGGCGATCCAGCTCCACCCGCTGGTGTGCGCCGCCTTCAACGCCGACTTCGACGGCGACCAGATGGCGGTCCACGTGCCGCTGTCGATCGAGGCCCAGATGGAGGCCCGGGTGCTCATGATGAGCACCAACAACATCCTGTCGCCGGCCAACGGCAAGCCGATCATCGTGCCCTCGCAGGACATCGTGCTCGGCCTCTACCACATGACCCGCGAGCGGCCGTTCGCCAAGGGCGACTACCGCGAGGACAAGAAGGGGCGCGCCATCCGCGGCTGCTTCTCGTCGGTGGACGAGGTCCGCATGGCCTTCGACCACGGCGAGATCCACCTGCAGGCCGCGATCAAGGTCCGCATGCCCTCGCACAAGGGCGGCGACGGCGAGATCCGGCTGGTCGCGACCACGGTCGGGCGCGCGCTGCTCTACGAGATCTGCCCGCCCGAGATCCCGTTCGACGCGGTCAACAAGGTGATGGGCAAGAAGCAGCTCGCCGAGCTGATCGACCTCGTCTACCGCGAGTGCGGCCAGAAGGCGACGGTGCTCCTGGCCGACGCCCTGCGCACGATGGGCTACACGATGTCGACCAAGGCCGGCATCTCGATCTGCATCGACGACATGGTCATCCCGCCGTCGAAGGAGAAGCTCCTGGAGGCCGCCAAGAAGGAGGTCACCGAGATCGAGGAGCAGTACACCGAGGGCCTCATCACCGACGGTGAGCGCTACAACAAGGTGGTCGACATCTGGGCCCAGGCGGCGGAGGCGATCTCCAAGGACATGATGCGGGACATCTCCACCGAGGAGTTCCGCGATCCCGAGCAGAAGGTCGCCGACAAGAAGGCGCCGTCGTTCAACTCGATCTTCGTCATGGCCGACTCCGGCGCCCGTGGCTCGCAGCAGCAGATGCGCCAGCTCGCCGGCATGCGTGGCCTCATGGCCAAGCCCTCGGGCGAGATCATCGAGACCCCGATCACGACGAACTTCCGCGAGGGCCTGACCGTCCACCAGTACTTCATCTCGACCCACGGCGCGCGCAAGGGCCTGGCCGACACGGCGCTCAAGACCGCCAACTCGGGCTACCTGACCCGCCGCCTCGTCGACGTGTCGCAGGACAACATCGTCAGCGAGTTCGACTGCGGCACCCGCCAGGGCATGGAGATGATGCCGCTCATCGAGGGCGGCGAGATCATCGAGCGCCTGGGCGACCGCATCCTCGGCCGCGTGGCGATGGAGGACATCGTCGATCCGTACACCGGCGAGGTCCTGGTCCCGAACAACAGCGAGATCACCGAGGATCACGTCAAGATCATCGAGAACTCGGGCATCGATCGGGTCAAGATCCGCTCGGTGCTGTCGTGCGAGACCCGCCGCGGCATCTGCACCCTGTGCTACGGCCGTGACCTGGCCCGCGGCCAGATGGTCAACATCGGCGAGGCGGTCGGCGTGATCGCGGCCCAGTCGATCGGCGAGCCCGGCACCCAGTTGACGATGCGGACCTTCCACATCGGCGGCGTCGCCACCGGCCGGACCCAGCAGTCCTCGCTCGAGGCCCGCAACGACGGCACGGTCAAGCTCAACAGCGTCCAGGTGGTCAAGAAGAAGGACCACTGGGTGGTGATGAACCGGCAGGGCGAGGTCGTCCTGTGCGACGAGCTCGGCCGCGAGCGCGAGCGCTACGGCCTGCAGTATGGCGCCAAGCTGCTCGTCCGCGAGGGCGACAAGGTCAAGGGCGGCCAGCTCCTGAGCGAGTGGGATCCGTACACCATGCCCATCGTCACCGAGGTGGCGGGCCACGTGGTCTACGGCGACATCGTCGACGGCGTGACCATGCAGGAGTCGATCGACGAGGTCACCGCGATGTCGCGCAAGACCATCATCGAGTCGAAGGACGCCGACAGCCGGCCCCGCATCGCCCTGCGCGGTGAGGACGGCGAGGCGGTCAAGATCCCGGGCTCCGACAACGAGGCCAAGTACTTCCTGCCGGTGGGCGCCAACCTCTTCGTCAACGACGGCGACTACGTCGAGGCCGGCGAGGTCATCGCCAAGATCCCGCGCGAGACCACCAAGACCAAGGACATCACCGGCGGTCTGCCCCGCGTGGCCGAGCTGTTCGAGGCCCGCAAGCCCAAGGACCACGCCGTCATCGCCGAGATCGACGGCACGGTCCACTTCGGCAAGGACACCAAGGGCAAGCGCAAGGTCGTCGTCATCCCCGAGGTCGGCGATCCGTCGGAGTACCTCATCCCCAAGGGCAAGCACCTGTCGGTCCGCGAGGGCGACCGGGTGCGCGCCGGCGAGGCGCTCATGGACGGCCCGACCAACCCGCACGACATCCTGCGGGTGCTGGGCGAGCGGGCGCTGGCCAAGTACCTGGTCGACGAGATCCAGGAGGTCTACCGGCTCCAGGGCGTGCGCATCAACGACAAGCACATCGAGGTCATCGTCCGCCAGATGCTGCGCCGGGTGACGGTCAGCGATCCGGGTGACACCAACTTCCTGGTCGACGAGCAGGTCGAGAAGCACATCTTCGACGAGGAGAACGAGCGCGTGATCATGGCCGGCGGGCAGCCGGCCAAGGGCGACGCGCTCCTGCTCGGCATCACCAAGGCCTCGCTGTCGACCGAGACGTTCATCTCGGCGTCGTCGTTCCAGGAGACCACCAAGGTGCTGACCGAGGCGTCCATCAACGGGCGCGTCGACTACCTGCGCGGCCTCAAGGAGAACGTCATCATGGGCCGGTTGATCCCGGCCGGCACCGGCCTCGGCGCCTACAAGCGCCTGACGGTGGACGTCGAGACCGACGGCGACGTCGAGCTCGAGGGCGCGGACGAGGCGGCGGCGAGCGAGAGCATGTGACGCGGTGGGCGGCGCCGGTCGCCGGTCGTGACGACCGGGGCGGGCGCGCCACACTCCGGGCGTGAACCGGCGGTCCGGGTGGCGGCGACGCCCCCGGGCCGTCGCGCGTTTCGGCGCGCGACGCCGCGGCCCGTCGGTGGCGCGGCGCCTCGCGTCGGCGGCGTGGCGCCGCGGTCAGCCAGGTGGCCACGCCGCTGGCCTCTGGCGTTCTCGTGGCGGCCGGGCTAGCTTGGATCGTCATGAGCACGACCTCGAAGCGGATGACGGCGGTGGCGACGACGATGGCCTTCCCCAAGTTCTGGACCTGGCTGCAAGGCCACGTGAACTGCATCGTCCGCGCCGGCACCCCCGAGGCGGTCCTGTTCGACCACGAGGACTTCCACTGGACGATCTTCGCCGAGGACGAGACCACGTACCTGGTCCAGGTCGCCCGCGGCAAGGAGCTGGTGGGCGAGCTGGTGGTGTTCCCCACCGAGATCGCGTACGTCCAGACCGAGCCCGGCGAGCAGGACGGCGAGTTCGTGTTCGAGTGCGTGATCGAGACCGAGAGCGCCCGCGAGGTCGCCTACCACTTCGTCATGGCCCACGAGTACGAGGCCGCCGAGCATCCGCGCACCCAGGGCGGCGGCGGCGACAAGTGGACGCACTGACCCGCCGCGGACGGCGGACCCTGGTCCGGGGCTGGGCCCGGGCGGCGGCCGCGCGCGGGATCGGGTCGGCGGTGGCGCGCAAAGCACGGACCTGGGGCGAAGGCGGCCCAGGAAGGGCTTGACACCCATGGGCATATCCGTAGACTCTCGCGCCTCTTTCCCCGAGCACGGATCCCGAATGCCCACGATCAACCAGCTGGTTCGCCAGGGTCGCAAGCAGGTCAAGACCAAGACCGCGTCGCCCGCCCTCAAGTCCTGCCCCCAGAAGCGCGGCGTCTGCACCCGCGTCTACACGACGACCCCCAAGAAGCCGAACTCGGCGCTGCGCAAGGTCGCGCGCGTGCGGCTGACCAACCAGATGGAGGTCACGTCGTACATCCCCGGCGAGGGTCACAACCTGCAGGAGCACTCGGTGGTCCTGATCCGCGGCGGCCGCGTCAAGGATCTCCCGGGCGTGCGCTACCACATCATCCGCGGCACGCTGGACACCACCGGCGTGGCCAACCGCAAGCAGGGCCGGTCCAAGTACGGCACCAAGCGTCCCAAGTAAGGTCGGAAGGTCGAGCGAGCCATGCCCCGTAAAGGTGAAGTCCCCAAGCGCCGCGTCCTTCCGGACCCCAAGTTCACGGACGCCCCCCCCGACATGCGCCGTCGCATCACCAAGTTCGTGAACGTGGTGATGGAGGACGGCAAGAAGGCGGTGGCCGAGTCCATCGTCTACAAGGCCCTCGACCTGGTCGCCGAGCGCGCCAAGGACGACCCGATCAAGGTGTGGGACCGCGCCCTGTCGAACGTCCGCCCCAAGGTCGAGGTCAAGAGCCGCCGCGTCGGTGGCTCGACCTACCAGGTGCCGGTCGACGTCCGTCCCGATCGCTCGCTGGCGCTGGGCATGCGCTGGCTGGTCGAGTACGCCCGGCAGCGCGGCGAGAAGACGATGATCGACCGCCTCGCCAACGAGATCGTCGACGCCGCGCAGAACCGCGGCAACGCGGTCAAGAAGCGCGAGGACGTCCACAAGATGGCCGACGCCAACAAGGCGTTCGCCCACTACCGGTGGTGAGCCGCTAGCCGCGGCCACTGCTGTCGAGGAGGCGAGGACGTAAGAGCACGCAGAACTCGGGGGTCGGGTAGGCGGCCGTCACCGGCACGGTGGCGCGTCGAACCGCTCGGCTCGATCAACAGGGTCCCGTCCCGCGCCCCGCGGTTCCCGACCCGGCCTGCCACCCGGCAGGCGCCACCGCGCGAGCGCGCGCCTGATCGATCCCGCCTCCGTCTGCCGCACCGGACCGTCCTCGACGAAGCATGCCCCGCGGCGTCGTCCGCCCGTCGATCGCGCTCACCCGCAACAGCGGGATCATGGCGCACATCGACGCGGGCAAGACCACGACCACCGAGCGCATCCTGTTCTACGCCGGCGTGATCTCGCGCCTGGGCGAGGTCGACGAGGGCGCCGCCTTCACCGACTGGATGGAGCAGGAGCAGGAGCGCGGCATCAGCATCACCGCGGCGGCCACCACCTTCACGTGGGCCGGCCACCTGGTCAACCTGATCGACACCCCGGGCCACGTCGACTTCACGATGGAGGTCGAGCGCTGCCTGCGGGTGCTCGACGGCGCGATCGCGGTGTTCTCGGCGGTCGAGGGCGTGCAGTCGCAGAGCGAGACGGTGTGGCGCCAGGCCGATCGCTACGCCGTCCCCCGCCTCGCCTTCGTCAACAAGTGCGATCGCGAGGGCGCCGACGTCGAGGCGGTGGTGGCCGAGCTCCGCGATCGGCTGGGCGCTCACCCGGTGCTGCTCCAGCTCCCCCTCGGCAGCGGCGCCGAGTTCGCCGGCGTCGTCGACCTGCTGACGATGACGGCGCGGGTGTGGGACGACGAGTCGCTGGGCGTGCGCTTCGACGACGGCCCCATCCCCGCCGAGCTGGTCGCCGCCGCCGCCGCCGCCCGCGATCGCATGTTCGAGGCGGTGGCGCTCGTCGACGACGCCTTCATGCGCGACTTCCTCGAGGCCGACGCGGTGTCGCCGGCCGCGTTCAAGGCGGCGCTGCGCCGCGCCACCCTCGCCGGCCTCGCGGTGCCGACGCTGTGCGGGGCGGCGTACCGCAACCAGGGCGTGCACAACCTCCTCGACGCCGTCGTCGACTTCCTCCCCCATCCCCGCGGCCTGGCGCCGGTGGCGGTGGCGACGCCGACCGGCGCCGGCGAGCCGCCGGTCTACCGCCTCGGCGAGGGGCCCGCCGATCCCGACGCGCCGCTGGCGGCGCTGGTGTTCAAGGTGATGAGCGACGAGGGTGGGCGCACGCCGATCACCTACGTCCGCGTCTACGCCGGTCGCCTCGCCGTCGGCGACACCGTGCTCAACGTGACCCGCGGTCGCCTCGAGCACGTCGAGCGCCTGGTGCGCATGCATGCCAACCACCGCGAGGACGTCGCCGAGCTCGGCGCCGGCGGCATCGGCGCGATCGTCGGCGGTCGCGCCGGCGGCACCGGCGACACGCTGTGCGATCCGGCGCGCCCGCTGGTGCTCGACGGCATGGTGGTGCCGGAGCCGGTGCTGGGGGTGACGATCGAGCCCGCGACCGAGGCCGATCTGGCCCGGCTGCACGAGGCGCTCGAGCGGCTCGCCGTCGAGGATCCGTCGTTCCGCGTCGGCGCCGATCCCGACAGCGGCGCGATCACGATCGCCGGCATGGGCGAGCTCCACCTCGAGATCCTCGTCGACCGGCTGCGCCGCGAGTTCAAGGTCGACGCCCGGGTCGGTCGCCTCCAGGTCGCGTACCGCGAGACCATCACCCAGCGCGGCCGTGCCGAGGCCCGCCACGCCGTCGTCGGCGCGTCGCCGGCGCACCTCGGGCACGTCGTGCTCGCCGTCGAGCCGGCGGGGCGGGGCGAGGGCTACCGCTTCGAGAACCAGGCGTCGTCGGCCGACGTCCCCGCCGACTACGTGCCGGCGGTCGCCGAGGGCGTGGCCGAGGCGGTGGGCAAGGGCGTGCTCGCCGGCTTCCCCATGACCGACCTCACCGTCGCCCTGGTCGGCGGCAGCCACCACGTCGTCGACTCGAGCCCGCGCGGCTTCAAGCTCGCCGGCACCCGGGCCTTCCGCGACGCCGCCGCCGCCGCCGCGCCCACCGTGCTCGAGCCGGTGATGGAGCTGGAGGTCCGCGCCCCCGACGCCCACATCGGCGACGTCCTCGGCGACCTGCTGGCGCGCCGGGCCAAGGTCGGCGGCATGCAGGCCCGCCCCGGGGTCCAGGTCATCAGCGCCAGCGTGCCCCTGGCCGAGATGGTCGGTTACGCCACCGCGCTGCGCTCCAGCTCCCGCGGCCGGGCCACGTACTCGATGCAGTTCCGCGAGTACGCCGAGGTCCCGCACGCCACCCGCGACCGCCTGGCCGCACGTCGTGCCTAGTGATTCCGATGAGTTGCCCGATGATCCGGGGACGGGATCGGGAGCTCGCAACCCCTCGCAAGAACCAGCAAAAAGCACTTCCCTTGAAACGCGTTTTGAGTAGACTGCGCGACTCCTCAGAGGACCCAGGAAACAGCCCATGACCACCCCGCGGATCCGCATCCGGCTCAAGGCCTACGACCACAAGCTCCTCGATCAGTCCGCCGGCGAGATCGTCGAGACCGCCAAGCGGACCGGGGCCAAGATCGCCGGCCCCATCCCGCTGCCGACCAAGATCAACAAGTACTGCGTCCTCCGCTCGCCGCACACCGACAAGAAGTCGCGCGAGCAGTTCGAGATCCGCACCCACAAGCGCCTGCTCGACATCCTCGAGCCGACGCAGCAGACCCTCGACGCCCTCATGACGCTCGATCTGTCGGCCGGCGTCGACGTCGAGATCAAGACCTGATCCGTCGCGCACTGCCCGACGACCCCGCGACGACCGCGACGACCGCGACGAACCAAGCGAGCCAGTCATGAAGCTAGACGTCAAGAACACCGACGGCAAGAGCGTGGGCCAGATCGACCTGGCCGACGACGTCTTCGCCGCGCCGGTCCACGAGCACCTGCTGTGGGAGACCGTGAAGTGGCAGCTGGCCAAGCGCCGCGCCGGCAACGCGTCGACCAAGCGCATCGGCGAGGTCCGCGGCTCCAGCATCAAGGCCTGGAAGCAGAAGGGCACCGGCCGCGCTCGCCAGGGCAGCCGCAAGGGGCCGCACTGGGTCGGCGGCGGCTCGGTCTTCGGGCCCAAGCCCCGCAGCTACGCCTACGCCCTGCCCAAGAAGCAGAAGAAGCTGGCGCTGCGCTCGGCGCTGTCGCTGCGCGCCGGCGAGCAGAAGCTCATCGTCCTCGACAGGTTCGACTCCGACGGCAAGACCAAGGCGGTCGCCGCCGCCCTCGCCCGGCTCGGCGTCGCCCAGCCGTCGGCCAAGGTCCTCATCGTCGACGGCAAGGACA
This sequence comes from uncultured delta proteobacterium, assembly GCA_900696455.1. Taxonomy (GTDB): domain Bacteria; phylum Myxococcota_A; class Polyangia; order Haliangiales; family Haliangiaceae; genus UBA2376. The sequence goes on along the minus strand of CAADGB010000044.1, from coordinate 17,717 downwards.
ACGCGCTCCTCGCCCGCGGTTCGAAGAACCTGGCGCGGTCGAAGTGGCTGGCCCCCGAGGGCCTCAACGTCTACGACATCCTGCGCCACGAGACGCTGGTGCTGACCCAGGCCGCGGCCAAGCAGGTCGAGGCCGCGCTGCGCACGGCCGCGGGAGGCGAGTGAACCCATGCGTGCCCCACAGACCGTCATCAAGCGTCCGCTCCTGACCGAGAAGACCGCCCGCCTGCGCGAGACCGGCGGCGCCGCCGCGGCGCCGGTCGAGGGCGAGGATCACGCCCAGCAGGTCGTGTTCGAGGTCGCCCGCGACGCCAACAAGATCGAGATCCGCCACGCCATCGAGAGCCTGTTCAAGGTCTCGGTGACCCAGGTCCGCACCCTGGTCGTGCGCGGCAAGAACAAGCGCGTCGGCAAGTACAGCGGTCGCCGCCCGGCCTGGAAGAAGGCCGTCGTCACGCTGAAGGCCGGCGAGAGCATCGCCTTCTTCGAGGGAGTCTGAGCGATGGCGATCATCAAGTACAAGCCGACGTCGCCCGGCCGTCGTGACATGTCGAGCCAGGACTTCGGCTCGATCACCAAGACCAAGCCCGAGAAGTCGCTGCTCGAGCACAAGACCGAGACCGCCGGCCGCAACAACCACGGCCGCATCACCTCGCGCTTCCGCGGCGGTGGCCACAAGCAGCGCTACCGCAAGATCGACTTCCGCCGCACCAAGACCGGCGTGCCGGCCAAGGTGGTGGGCATCGAGTACGATCCCAACCGCTCGGCGCGCATCGCGCTCGTGCGCTACGCCGACGGCGAGCTGGCCTACATCATCGCCCCGCAGAAGCTCGAGGTCGGTGACGAGATCATCAGCGCCAACTCGGCCGACATCAAGCCCGGCAACTCGCTGCCGCTGCGCCACATCCCGGTCGGCACCGAGGTCCACTGCGTCGAGCTCAAGGTCGGGGCCGGCGCCCAGCTCGGTCGCTCGGCCGGGGCCCGCGTCGTCCTGATGGCCAAGGAGGGCGGCAAGGCCACCCTCCGCCTGCCGTCGGGCGAGATGCGCTACGTCCACATCGACTGCCGCGCGACGATCGGCACGATCGCCAACAGCGAGCACGGCAACATCGAGTGGGGCAAGGCCGGCCGCAAGCGGTGGCTGGGCAAGCGCCCGCACAACCGCGGCGTCGCCATGAACCCGGTCGATCACCCGATGGGCGGCGGCGAGGGTCGCAGCTCGGGCGGTCGCCACCCCTGCACCCCCTGGGGCCAGCCGACCAAGGGCTACAAGACTCGCCACAACAAGCGGACGGAGAAGAACATCATCCGTCGCCGCACCAAGTAACGGACCGGAGCCAGCCATGCCTCGCAGCGTCAAGAAGGGCCCCTACGTCGAGTCGTTCCTTCACAAGAAGGTCGCCGCCGCCGTCAAGGAGTCCAATCCCAACAAGCGGGTGATCAAGACCTGGTCCCGTCGGTCGACCATCACGCCCGACATGGTCAGCCTGACCTTCGCGGTCCACAACGGCCGCAAGTTCATCCCCGTGTTCATCTCCGAGCACATGGTCGGCCACAAGCTCGGCGAGTTCGCGCCGACGCGCACGTACACCGGCCACGGCGGCGACAAGAAGCGCTAGCCCGGGCAGCCAGGAAGCCAGGAGTCAGGTCATGGAAGCCAGAGCGCTCGTACGTGGCATCTCGATGTCCCCCCGCAAGATGCGGGTGGTCGCCAACCTCGTCCGCGGCAAGCAGGTCGAGGAGGCGGTCGGCATGCTCGACCTCATGCCCAAGAAGGCGGCCCGTCTCATCTCCAAGGCGGTCAAGTCGGCCGCCGCCAACGCCGAGGAGCGGTCGGGCGGCGACGTCTCGGTCGAGGACCTGCGCATCGCCACCATCACCGTCGACGGGGGGCCCATCGTCAAGCGCTGGATGCCCCGCTCGATGGGCCGCGCCAACCGCATCAACCACCGCACCAGCCACCTCACGGTGGTGGTGTCCGACGACTGAGTCGCCGAGGTTCATCATGGGTCAGAAGACACATCCCACCGGGTTCCGCCTCGGCATCATCAAGACCTGGTCGTCGCGCTGGTACCAGGACAAGAACTACGCGCGCTGGCTGCACGAGGATCTGCGGCTCAAGGGCTTCATCAAGAAGAAGCTCAACTTCGCCGGCATCTCGTACATCGAGATCGAGCGGGCCGCGAACAAGTGCAAGATCAACATCCACACCGCGCGCCCCGGCATCGTCATCGGCAAGCGCGGCGCCGGCGTCGAGACCCTGAAGAAGGAGGTCCAGGCGCTGACCGAGAACGAGGTCTTCCTCAACATCGTCGAGGTCCGCAAGGCCGAGACCAACGCCCAGCTCGTGGCCGAGAACATCGCCACCCAGCTCGAGCGCCGCATCGCCTTCCGCCGCGCGATGAAGAAGGCGGTGCAGACCGCCATGAAGTTCGGCGCCAAGGGCATCAAGGTCGCGTCGGCCGGCCGCCTGGGCGGCGCCGAGATGTCGCGCCGCGAGTGGTACCGCGAGGGCCGCGTGCCCCTGCACACCCTGCGCGCCGACATCGAGTACGGCCTGACCGAGGCCCACACCACCTACGGCTCGATCGGCGTCAAGTGCTGGGTCTTCCACGGCGAGGTCCTCCAGGCCCGCAAGCAGGACCCGCGTACCACCACCGCCCGCTGATCGCGCGCCAGGCAGGCCATCATGCTCTCCCCCACGCGAACCAAGTTCCGCAAGCAGCACAAGGGTCGCACCCCCGGCATGGCCAAGGGTGGCAACCAGGTCTCGTTCGGCGACTTCGGCCTCCAGGTCCTCGAGCCGGGCTGGATCACCGCCCGCCAGATCGAGGCCGCCCGCGTCGCCATCAGCCGCGCGGTCAAGAAGGGCGGCAAGATCTACGTCCGCGTCTTCCCCGACAAGCCCTTCACCAAGAAGCCGGCCGAGACCCGCATGGGTACCGGCAAGGGCGGCGTCGAGGGCTGGGTCGCGGTGGTCAAGCCGGGCCGGGTGATCTTCGAGGTCGAGGGCGTCGACGCGGCCATGGCCAAGCAGGCCTTCACCCGCGCCCACCACAAGCTGCCGCTGCGCACCCACATGATCTCCCGGGAGGCCGTGCTGTGAGCAAGTCCGCCGATGCCCTCGACAAGCTCCGCGACCTGCCGTCGGACGAGCTCCGGATCGCGCTCGCCCGCGTCCGCGACGAGCTCTTCCGCCTCCAGCTCGGGCGCCACACCAACCAGGTCACGTCGACCGCCGAGATGAACGGCAAGCGTCGCGAGATCGCGCGCATCCTCACGATCCTGCGCGCGCGCGACCTCGACCTCGAGCAGCAGGGCGCCCGCAAGCGCGCCGCCAAGGAGGGCTGATCCATGTCGGCCGAGCAGAAGAACGAGCATGACGCCCGCGGTAGCCGCCGCAAGATCACGGGCACCGTGACCTCGAACGCGATGGACAAGACGATCGTGGTGTCGGTCGTCCGCCGCGTCCGCGACCGGCGCTTCCACAAGTTCGTCACCCGCCGCGTCAAGTACAAGGCCCACGACGAGCTCAACGCGTCGGCGGTCGGCGACGTGGTCGAGATCATCGAGTCGCGGCCGTACTCGCGCACCAAGAAGTGGCGCGTGTTCCGCACGATCACCAAGGCCGATCAGACCCTGGTCAAGGAGGTCCTGCCGTGATCCAGCAGACCAGCGTCCTCGACGTGGCCGACAACTCGGGCGCGAAGAAGGTCTTCTGCATCAAGGTGCTGGGCGGCACCCGTCGGCGCTACGCGTCGATCGGTGACGTCATCATCGTCTCGGTGCGCGAGGCCATCCCGAACTCGAAGGTCAAGAAGGGCGAGGTCGCGCGCGCGGTCATCGTCCGCACCAGCAAGGAGCTGGCGCGGCCGGACGGCAGCTCGATCCGCTTCGACGGCAACTCGGCCGTCCTCATCAACAAGGAGAACGAGCCGATCGGCACCCGCATCTTCGGGCCGGTCGCTCGCGAGCTGCGCGCCAAGCGCTTCATGAAGATCATCTCGCTGGCGCCGGAGGTGCTGTGATGGCGCACGTTCGTCGCGGCGACCTGGTGGTCGTCACCAAGGGCAAGGATCGGGGCAAGCGCGGCAAGGTGCTGCGCGTCAAGGGCGATCGCGTGATCGTCGAGAAGGTCAACCTGATCAAGCGCCACACCAAGCCCACCCAGCAGAACCCCCAGGGCGGCATCGTCGAGAAGGAGGGCACGATCGCCCTCGCCAACGTGCTGCTGTGGGACGAGAAGCTCGGCCGCGGCACCCGGACCAAGGTCGTCGTCGATGGCGCCGAGAAGTTCCGGGTGGGCGTCAAGAGCGGCACCCGCTTTCCCAACCCCGGCCTCTAGGCCGGGAGGCCCAACCCCGGCCTCCAGGCCGGGAGGCCCAACCCCGGCCTCCAGGCCGGGAGGCCCAACCCCGGCCTCCAGGCCGCCACCCCGGCCCGACCGACGACCTCCAGCCCTGACCCGTTCCAGCCCGGCCCCGGCCGGGCCTGACCCGGCGGCGACGCAGGTAACCGAGCCCCGAGCACCCGAGAACAACGATGGCGAACGAAGAAAAAGACGCGAAGGTCGAGGCCGCCAAGAAGGCGGGCCAGGCCCGCGCGGCCAAGAAGAAGGCGGAGCCCACCGGGCCGGCGCCCACGTACAAGCGCGAGCAGCCGCCGCGGCTCAAGCAGATCTACAACGGCCAGGTCCGCGCCCAGCTCGCCAAGGACTTCGGCTACTCGAGCACCATGCAGGTGCCGCGGGTGGTCAAGGTCTCGCTCAACATGGGGCTCGGCCGCGCCGCCCACGACGCCAAGATCATCGACTTCGCGGTCGAGGAGCTCAAGGCGATCTCGGGCCAGGCGCCCGTGGTGTCCAAGGCCAAGAAGGACATCGCCAACTACAAGCTGCGCAAGGGTCACAAGATCGGCGTCATGGTCACCTTGCGCGGTGACCGGATGTGGGAGTTCCTGGACCGCCTGTGCAACATCGCGCTGCCGCGCGTCCGCGACTTCCGCGGCGTGTCGAGCCGCGGCTTCGACGGCCGCGGCAACTACACCCTCGGCATCCGCGAGCAGATCATCTTCCCCGAGATCGAGTACGACAAGATCGACCAGATCAAGGGCCTCAACATCTCGATCGTCACCACCGCCAAGACCGACAACGAGGGTCGGGCGCTGCTCGGATACCTGGGCATGCCCTTCCGCCAGTCGACTCCCGGAACCACCGGCACGCCCGCGGGCGCGCCAGGAGCGGCCGCATGAGCAAGCTCGTCGACATGCTTCCGAAGAAGCACAAGTTCAAGGTTCGCCAGCACAACCGCTGCAAGCGGTGCGGTCGTTCGCGCGCGTTCCTGCGCAAGTTCGAGATGTGCCGGTGCTGCTTCCGCGAGCTCGCCCTGCGCGGTGAGATCCCGGGCGTCATCAAGTCGAGCTGGTGAGGAGAACGTACCGTGTCGATGACCGACCCCATCGCTGATTTCCTGGCCCGCCTGCGCAACGGCATCCGCGCCCGCAAGCGCGAGGTGGCGTGCCCGCGCTCCATCATGAAGCTGCGCATCGCCGAGATCCTCAAGACCGAGGGCTTCGTCGACGGCGTGGTCTCCGCCGACAACGATCTGTCGGGGACCATCACCGTGACCCTGCGCTACGACGGCCGCACCCACAACGCGATCACCGGCCTGCGCCGGGTGTCGCGGCCGGGGCAGCGGAAGTACGTCCCGGCCAAGCAGGTGCCGCGGGTCCGCAACGGCCTCGGCATCGCCATCATCTCGACATCGCAGGGGATCATGTCCGACCGCGAGGCGCGCAAGCGCGGCGTGGGCGGCGAGGTCCTGTGCGAGGGCTGGTGAGGAGCCCGCCATGTCCCGCATCGGCAATCGCACCATCGAGATCCCCAAGGGCGTGACCGTCACGATCACCCCCACCGCCATCACCGCCAAGGGCCCCAAGGGCTCGCTGTCGCTCGACCGCCACGCCGCGGTCGAGGTCAAGCAGCAGGGCGAGGAGCTGGTCTTCACCCGCCGGTCGGACAGCAAGCCCGACCGCGCGGCCCACGGCCTCATGCGCGCGCTCACCGCCAACCTGGTGACCGGCGTGACCAAGGGCTTCGAGCGGCAGCTCGAGATCAACGGCGTCGGCTACCGCGCCGAGGTCAAGGGGCAGAAGCTCATCCTCACCCTCGGCTACTCGCACCCCATCGAGTACACGCTGCCCGAGGGGGTGACCGCCAAGGTCGACAAGAACATCCTCGTCCTGTCGTCGATGAACAAGCAGCACGTGGGCGCGGCGGCCGCCAAGATCCGCAGCTTCCGCGGCCCCGAGCCCTACAAGGGCAAGGGCGTCAAGTACGTCGAGGAGACGATCCTCCGCAAGGCGGGCAAGGCCGCCGGCAAGGGCAAGTAGGAGTCCGCCATGGCTGGTCACGTCAAGGTCCGCAGCGAGCGCGAGCGCACCCGCCTCCGCCGCAAGGTCACGATCCGCAAGCGCGTCAGCGGCACGGCCGAGCGGCCGCGCCTCAGCGTCTTCCGCTCGTCCAAGCACATCTACGCCCAGGCCGTCGACGACACCAGCGGCAAGGTGCTGGCGGCGGCGAGCGACCTCGAGCAGGCCCTCAAGGCCGAGCTCGAGGGCAAGACCAAGAAGGAGCGGGCGCGGGTCGTCGGCAAGGCCCTCGGCGCCAAGCTGCTCGCCCAGCAGGTGTCGTCGGTCGTCTTCGACCGCAACGGGTTCCTCTACCACGGTCGCGTCGCCGAGGTCGCCGACGGCGCCCGCGAGGCCGGCCTGGCCTTCTGAGAACGAGAGCATCCATGTCGATCAATCAGGAAGAAGTCGGCGAGCTCGTCGACAAGGTCGTCTACATCAACCGCGTCGCCAAGGTCGTGAAGGGCGGACGCCGGTTCTCGTTCTCGGCGCTCGTCGTCGTCGGTGACCAGAACGGTCACGTCGGCGCCGGCCTGGGCAAGGCCAACGAGGTCCCCGAGGCGATCCGCAAGGGCACCGACCGGGCCAAGCGCAACCTGTTCCGCATCCCGCTGATCAAGGGCACGATCCCGCACGAGATCATGGCCGAGTTCGGCGCCGCCAGCGTGCTCTTGCGCCCGGCCGCCCCCGGCACCGGCGTGATCGCCGGCGGCGGCGTCCGGCCGGTGCTCGAGGTGGCGGGCGTCACCGACATCCTCACCAAGTCGTTCGGCACGTCGAACCCGCACAACGTCATCCACGCGGTCGTGGTCGCGCTCAAGGCGCTGCGCTCGGCCGAGCAGGTGGCGCGGACCCGCGGCCGCACCGTCGCCGAGATGCGAGGCTAGCCATGGCGATCAAGCTCAAGGTCACCCAGGTGCGGAGCGGCATCGGCCGCCCCGAGACCCAGCGCCGGCCCCTCCAGGGGCTCGGCCTCAAGCACCCGCACGACTCGGTCGTCCTGGCCGACACCGTCTCGATCCGCGGGATGATCCGCAAGGTCAGCCACCTGGTCACGGTGGTGCCCGTCGAGTAGCACCGTCCGCGGGGCGGCGTCGGGCGTCCCGCCCGGCCCGCGCCCGGCCCCGCCGCCCGGGCCCCCGCCGTTCGGCCAGTTGTCTTCGCCCGGTTCTCGATCCAGTACTTACCCACCCCGCAGGAACGCCGCCATGGGCACCACGCTCCACACCCTCGCCCCCAACAAGGGCGCCACCAAGACCAAGAAGCGCCTCGGCCGCGGCCGCGGCTCGGGCACCGGCAAGACCTCGGGCAAGGGCGTCAAGGGCCAGAAGGCGCGGGCGGGGCACCACGGCGCTCGCATCGGCTTCGAGGGCGGCCAGATGCCCATGAAGATGCGCATCGGCAAGCGCGGCTTCAAGAACCCGTTCCGGGTCCAGGCCCACCCCATCAACCTGAAGACCCTCGAGGAGGTCTTCGACGCCGGCGCCACCGTCGACGTCGAGGCCCTGCGCGCCCGCGGCCTGGTGCCCAAGCGCGTCGAGTGCCTGAAGATCCTGGCCGAGGGCGAGCTCACCAAGAGGCTCGTCGTCAAGGCCCACCGCTTCTCGGCCGCGGCCCGCGAGAAGATCGAGAAGGCCGGCGGTCAGGTCGAGATCATCGGCGCGGTGGACACCGCCGCCGCCGCGGAGTAAGCCTCCCGGGCGCGCCGGCCTCCGGCCGACCGCGCCGCCGCCCGATACGCATCGCTACGCACCGCCCGGGACCCCCCGGGCGCCCCCGAGCCGAGCCGCCCCGAAGCCGCAAGAAGACCCCGTGGCCAACAGCATCCAGAACATCGGCAAGATCCCGGAGCTCCGCAAGCGGATCCTGTTCACGCTCGCGATGCTCGCGGTCTACCGGGTGGGCGTCTTCATCACCGTCCCCGGCGTCAACCGGGTGGAGATGGAGAACGTCATCTCCAAGAGCACGGGCTCGTTCCTGGGCATGTTCAACATGTTCTCGGGCGGCGCCCTCGAGCAGCTCTCGATCTTCGCCCTGGGCATCATGCCCTACATCTCGGCGTCGATCGTGGTCCAGCTCCTCACCGTCGTCGTCCCCAAGCTCGACCAGCTCAACAAGGAGGGCGAGCAGGGGCGACGCAAGGTCAACCAGATCACGCGCTACGGCACGATCGGTCTCGCCATCGTGCAGGGCTTCTTCATCTCCCAGTACCTGGAGAGCCTGTCGAGCCAGGGCTCGGAGGTCGTGGTCGATCCGGGCTGGACCTTCCGCTTCGTGACCGTGCTGTCGCTCACCACCGGCACCGCGTTCATCATGTGGCTGGGCGAGCAGATCACCGAGCGCGGCATCGGCAACGGGACCTCGCTCATCATCTTCGCCGGCATCGTCGCCGCGATGCCCGACGCGCTGGCCCAGTACGTGAGCGGCGCCGGCTCGTCCACCGAGGGGGGCAGCGGCAACTTCGGCACCCTGCTGCTCCTCCTCCTCGTCATCGGCACGATCGCCGCCATCTGCTACTTCGAGCGCGCCCACCGCAAGATCCCGGTCCAGTACGCCAAGCGCCAGGTCGGCCGCAAGATGTACCAGGGGGCGCAGTCGCACCTGCCGCTCAAGATCAACGTCTCCGGCGTCATCCCGCCGATCTTCGCGTCGTCGATCCTCATGTTCCCGACGCAGATCGCCAACATGTCGGGCTCGCAGTTCCTGCAGGACGCCGGCGCCATCTTCGGCAACCCGATGGACTGGCGCTACAACGTCATCTTCACCGTGATGGTGGTGTTCTTCGCCTTCTTCTACACCTCGGTGGTCTTCAACCCGGTGCAGGTAGCCGACAACCTCAAGAAGGGCGGCGGCTTCATCCCCGGCATCCGGCCGGGCAAGAACACGGCGCAGTACATCGAGCGGGTGCTCACCCGGATCACGTTCGCCGGCGCCATCTACCTGTCGGTGGTGTGCATGATCCCGGCGCTGCTCATCATGTACATGGAGGTGCCGTTCTACTTCGGCGGCACCGGGTTGCTGATCGTGGTCGGCGTCGCCCTCGACACCGTGCAGCAGATCGAGTCGCACCTCATCACGCGCAACTACGAGGGCTTCACCGGGCCCAAGGGGCCGCGGATCCGCGGTCGCGCCGCCGGACGCCCGGCGCCGGCGCGCTGAGCGCCCCGAGCCTCCGCCGAGCCTGGGCGTGAAGATCGTCTACAAGAGCCTCGACGAGATCCGCCTCATGCGCGAGTCCGCGCTGGTGGTGGCCGCGATCCTCGACGAGGTCTGCCAGGCGGTGGTCCCCGGGATCTCGACATGGGAGCTCGATCGCATCGCCCGCGCCGCGATCAAGCGGGAGGGCGTGACCAGCGCGTTCCTCGGTTACGCCCAGCCGCCGTACCCGGCGGTGACCTGCATCTCGGTCAACGAGGAGATCGTCCACGGCATCCCGCGCCGCGACAAGGTCATCGCCGAGGGCGACCTGGTCTCGGTCGACTTCGGCTCGTTCAAGCACGGCATGTGCGCGGACTCGGCCCGGACCGTGATCGCGGGGCAGGGGACCGCCGAGGGCCGGCGCCTGGTCGACGCCACCCGCCGGGCGCTGGACCTGGCGATCGCCCAGTGCCGGGTCGACAACCGCCTCGAGGATATCGGCTCCGCCGTCCAGTCCTGCGCGGAAGGCGAGGGATATTCAGTGGTTAGGGTGTTCGTGGGGCACGGGATCGGCAAGCGGATGCACGAGGACCCACCCGTCCACAACTACGGCACTCCCGGACGGGGAAAACGCATCAAACGAGGCCTTGTCATCGCCGTGGAACCCATGGTAAACGCCGGCTCCCCCGAGGTCGAGGTTCTCGATGACGGGTGGACGGCGGTGACCAAGGACCGCAGCCTTTCAGCCCACTTCGAGCACACCATCGCGGTCCTGGACGACGGTCCCTGGGTGCTGACCCGACCGTCTTCGAGCCCCGGCGTCCCAGGACACGACTGAGCCACGACCCCCACGGATCCAGAGAGAGCGTCATGAAAGTTCGAGCGTCGGTCAAGCCCATCTGCCCCAAGTGCAAGGTCATCAAGCGCAAGGGCGTCGTGCGCGTGCTGTGCACCAACCCGCGGCACAAGCAGCGCCAGGGCTAGCGCCCGGCACCCTGGCCTGACCGAGATCACCTCAGGAGACAACGACACATGGCTCGCATCGCAGGCGTCGACCTCCCCCGCAACAAGCGGATCGAGATCGCACTCACGTACATCTACGGTCTCGGCCGCCACGCGGCCAACGTCGTGCTCAGCCACGCCGGCATCTCGCCGGACAAGCGCACCGACGATCTCGACGAGAACGACGTCCGCAAGCTGCGCGACGCCATCGACGCCGACTTCCGCGTCGAGGGTGATCTGCGCCGCGACGTCCAGCTCAGCATCAAGCGCCTCATCGATCTCGGCTGCTACCGCGGCTCGCGCCACAAGCGCAACCTGCCGGTCCGTGGCCAGCGCACCCACACCAATGCCCGCACCCGCAAGGGTCCTCGCCGGATGGCGGTGAAGAAGCAGGGCGGCGCGACCAAGAAGTGATCAGGAACTAGGCGAGGACCGAACATGTCGACCGTCAAGGGCAAGCAGAAGAAGAAGGTCCGGAAGAACATCCAGACCGGCGTCGCGCACATCGCCGCGACCTTCAACAACACGATCGTCTCCATCACCGACGTCTCGGGCAACGTGGTCGCCTGGTCGTCGTCGGGGACCTGCGGCTTCAAGGGCTCGCGCAAGTCGACGCCGTTCGCCGCGCAGCTCGCCGCCGAGGACGCCGCCAAGAAGGCGATGGAGCACGGCGTCCGCAACGTCACCGTGTACGTCAAGGGTCCGGGCTCGGGTCGCGAGTCGGCGCTGCGCGCCCTCAACGCGGCCGGGTTCAAGATCAACCTCATCCGCGACGTCACCCCTGTCCCCCACAACGGCTGCCGGCCCCGCAAGCGCCGCCGCGTCTGAAGCTCAGCTCGTCAGAAGCTCGAAGGAACGAGGATACCGCGATGGCTCGCTACACGGGACCTGTCTGCCGGCTGTGCCGGCGTGAGGACATGAAGCTCTTCCTCAAGGGAGAGCGCTGCTACACCGACAAGTGCGGCTACGAGCGCCGCAGCTACCCGCCGGGTCAGCACGGCCAGTCGCGCCGCAAGAAGCGCAGCGACTACGGCGAGCAGCTCCGCGAGAAGCAGAAGGTCAAGCGCATCTACGGCATCGCCGAGCGCCAGTTCCGCGGCTACTTCTTCAAGGCCGTGCGCACCAAGGGCGTCAGCGGCGACGTGCTGATCCAGCTCCTCGAGCGTCGCCTCGACAACGTCGTCTACCGCATGGGCTTCGCCTCGGATCACGCCGAGGCCCGCCAGCTCGTCCGCCACGGTCACTTCACCGTGAACGGCAAGAAGGTCAACATCCCCTCGTACCAGGTCCGCGCCAGCGACCAGGTCGCCGTCCGCGAGTCGTCCAAGACGATCGCGCGCATCGGCGAGGCGCTGGCCGCGGTCGACCGCCGCGGCGTGCCGCAGTGGATCGACCTCGACAAGGACGGGATGAAGGGCAGCATCAAGCAACTGCCCGCCCGCGAGGACGTCACCCTGCCGATCCGCGAGCAGCTCATCATCGAGCTCTACTCGAAGTGATCTCCACTTTCCCGTCGGGGGAGGCCGCCGGCCTCCCCCGCACCCCGTTCCGGACCTGCCGGACCTGATACGCGACCCGAGGAGCGACGATGGAGCCGACCCCCGAGCAGACTGCCTTCATGGCCAAGAACTGGCGCGACCTGATCCGTCCGCGCCTGCTCGAGATCGAGGAGAGGTCCGAGACCTACGGCAAGTTCTCGTGCGAGCCGCTCGAGCGCGGCTTCGGCACGACGCTGGGCACCGGCCTGCGCCGCGTGCTGCTGTCGTCGCTGCAGGGCGCGGCCATCACCCAGATCAACATCGAGGGGGCGCTCCACGAGTTCTCGTCGCTGCCCGGGGTGGTCGAGGACGTGACCGACATCATCCTCAACCTCAAGGAGACGCTGTTCAAGGTCGAGGTCGACAAGACCTACACCCTGCGGCTCGACAAGCAGGGCGAGGGCGCGGTCACCGCCGGCGACATCACGCTGGTCGACGGCATCACCGTCCTCAACCCCGAGCACCGGCTGTGCACGCTGGCCAAGGACGGCAAGATCGCCATGGAGCTGGTGATCCAGACCGGCCGCGGCTACGCCCCGGCCGAGCGCCACTCCGCTGGCCTGCCGGTGGGGACGGTCGCGATCGACGCGCTCTACTCGCCGATCAAGAAGGTCAACTTCACGGTCACCAACGCGCGCGTCGGTCAGCAGACCGACTACGACAAGCTGACCCTCGAGGTGTGGACCAACGGCGCCGTCCGCCCCGACGACGCGGTCGCCTACGCCGCCAAGATCCTGAAGGAGCAGCTCAACCTGTTCATCAACTTCGAGGAGATGGCGGAGCCGGCCGAGCCCATCCGCGACGAGGAGCAGGAGAAGCTCAACGAGAACCTGTGGCGCACCGTCGACGAGCTCGAGCTATCGGTGCGCTCGGCCAACTGCCTGCAGAACGCCAACATCAAGTACATCGGCGAGCTGGTCCAGAAGAGCGAGAGCGAGATGCTGAAGACCAAGAACTTCGGCCGCAAGTCGCTCAAGGAGATCAAGGAGATCCTGGCCGAGATGGGTCTCTCCCTGGGCATGAAGCTCGACAACTGGCCGGGCCCCAACCCCCTCAAGAAGTGATCCCATGCGTCACGGCAACTCTGGACGGAAGCTCTCGCGCACCGCGGCCCACCGCGACGCGCTCTACGCGAACCTGGTGACCGCGCTGTTCACCCACGGCCGGATCGAGACCACCGAGGCCAAGGCCAAGGAGCTGCGCAAGTTCGCCGACGCCGCCATCCGCTGGGGCGTCGAGGTCGCGGACCTGGTCAAGAAGGACAAGCTCAGCGCCGCCGAGCGCAGCAAGGTCGTCCACGCCAAGCGCATGGCGCGCAAGGTGCTGAAGACCGGCGTGGCCATGGACCGCCTGTTCGGCGAGATCGGGCCGGCGATGAAGGCGCGCAAGGGTGGCTACACCCGCGTGCTCAAGACCCGCTTCCGCGCCGGCGACGCCGCCTCGATGGCGTACGTCGAGCTGGTCGGCCTCGAGCCGGCGCAGGCCTGAGCGCACCGCCTGGCGCGCCCGCGCGCGCCGGAGATCGCCGCGACCGGATCGAGGCCAGCCCGCCGCGCTCCTGTCACCGCGAGTGTGACGCCCGCTTCACGGCGGGCGTTTTGTTTTGGTGTATGACCGCCCGAACGCCCCGTTCCTGCCAGCCGGAAGAGCACCCATGACCGTACGTCCGCCGCTCGTCGTCGCCCTCGCCCTCGTCGTCCCCCTCGCCGCCGCCTGCCGCGACAAGAACGGCGGCGATGACGCCGACGGCGGGGTCGACGCCAGCACCCAGACCCGCATCTACGACGTCCAGGACGACGCCATGCCGGCGGGGACGCCGGTGACCCTGCGCGGCGTGGTGGTCACCGCCATCGACAACTACGGCCCGCGCAAGGGCAACTTCTTCGTCGCCGAGCTCGAGGGCGGGGCCTACTCGGGCGTCCTGGTCTTCGGCGCGCCGCTCGAGCAGGTGGCGACGCTGGCGGTCGGCGACCTCGTCGACATCACCGGCGCCGAGAAGGACGAGTTCTCGCTCGCCGAGGACGACGCGACGGTGACCGAGCTGGTCCCGGTGGCCGGCGGCGAGATGTCGGTGGTCAAGGTCGGCACCGCCCCGGTGCCGGCGCCCCAGGTGCTGGACGCGCTGGCGATCGGCCGCATGGAGACCGCGGCGCGCGAGGCCGAGTACGAGAGGTGGGAGGGCGTGCTGGTCCGGGTCGAGAACGTCTCGGTGACCTCCGAGATCCGGCCGGTCAGCTCGTCGAACCCCGATCCCGAGTTCGTCGCCTTCCGCATCACCGGCGTGCTCGAGGTCGACTCCAGCCTGGCCGAGATCCCGTACTCGACCACGCCGCCGCCGTGGCTCACCGGCGGCGACTGCCTGGCCTCGATCACCGGCATCGGCGACTACTTCTTCAACTACAAGGTCCTGCCGCGGGCCACCGCCGACATCGTCATGGGCGGCACCGACTGCCCCGCCGCCGAGGCCCCCGGCACCTGCACCGACGGCATCGACAACGACGCCAACGGCTTCACCGACTGCGCCGACCGCGGCTGCCTGACCGAGCCGACCTGCACCACGAACACCACGATCGCGATGATCCAGATGGGACTGACGACCGGGATGGTGACGCTCTCGGACGTCGTCGTGACGGGCCGCGACACGTTCTCGTCGACGTCACAGGGCATCTGGGTGGCCGACGCCGCGGTGGCCGCCCCGTACGCCGGCATCTACGTGTTCACCGGTAGCTCGGCCCCCGATCCCGCCTGGACGATCGGTTCGCTGGTGAACGTCCGAGGCACGGTTGCCGAGTTCGACTCACAGTTGACCCAGATCCAGCAGGCGACGATCACGGCGGTGGTGGGTGGCGGGACCCCTCCGACTCCCGTCACCGGGATCGGGGCGGCAGCACTCGCCGACGTCACCACGGGGGAACCGTACGAGGGCGTACTTGTGCGCCTTGCCAACGCGACCGTCGCGAACAACGCGCTCGGAAACAACAAGGTGTCTCTGTCGGTTGGCGGCGAGACGATCATCGTGGACGACTTCGCCTATCCGTACACCGTCGCGACTGACTTCCCGATGGGGGCCAGCATCTCGTGCATCACCGGGATCATGCACTGGAACCACTTCGATGATCACCGCATCCTGGTTCCGCGAGAGCCCGCGGACATCGTGCCGACCGGCGGCTGCCCCTAGGCGCGCTCGCTAGGGTACCTGTCGCGTCCGGATCGGAGTGGTTGTCGTCTTCGACCGGACGGCCGCGCCGTTCTGAGGGGCGATCGCGCCGGCAAGGTTCCGGAAGACGGTCATGCCCGCTGCGCCACCGCCGCCGCCGCCCTGGCAGTCTGAGCAGCCGCCGTTC
This sequence comes from uncultured delta proteobacterium, assembly GCA_900696455.1. GTDB lineage: Bacteria > Myxococcota_A > Polyangia > Haliangiales > Haliangiaceae > UBA2376. The sequence continues at coordinate 2,288 of CAADGB010000044.1, read as the reverse complement.
AGGCCGGCCCCCGGAGGCTGTGTCCCGTTCCCCCCGGCCCCGCCGTGGGACTGGATCGAGCTGGTCCCGCCTGCGGCACGCGGGGCGTCATAGCCGCCGTCTGTACCGCTGCTGGTGACGGTGGATGACGCGCCAGCGCCTCCGCCTCCCTTGGTCGAGACGACCACGGAGGGGCCATCGAGGACGACCTGTGGTGCCTCCAGGATCACATTGCCTCCAGCGCCCCCACCAGCGCCGGCGATCCTCACGCCACCGCTGGCACCGTGTTGAGCGCCGCCTCCGCTCGCGTCGATGATCCCGGAGTCGAGTAGCAGGATCTGCGTCCGGCTCGTGATCTGCAATCCACCACCCCCTCCACCTCCAACCGAGTTTCCGCCGTCCAGCACGCTGCCGCCTTCGCAGCCCCCAAGAAGCGGTTCGGACGCGACGTTGGTGCTCCCTCCTGCTGCACCTTGGTGTGCGCTGGTGGGCCCGCCTGGCGCCCCGGGGTCGCCACCTCCTGCGCCGCCGGCGCCTGGTCCGGACTGGGCGGGCCAGTGGCCTGCGCAAGCCCCCTTGGAGCTCTGGTCCCCTCCCCAGTTGCCACCAGCCCCACCCTGCGTGCCGTCCGCGGAGATGTCCAACCGGCCACGGATCAGGACGTCACGGTCGGATACGAACGCGAGCTTGGCCGCCGTGTAGCGACGTTCGACTGTCGCGACGCCATCCAGCGTGAGGGACCGGACGACGAAGACGCGGATGCCGTCTGTGGTGAGGAAGGTGGGAACCTGGGCGGCGATAGCTCCAACCAGGATGGACCCGTCCGAGGTGTTGATGACGATCTGGCCGCTCATCACGAGATCGGGTGCCTCGGCAGCCATGTCGAGGTACATCGCCAGCCCGTTGCTCGGATCGATGTCGAGGCACTTGGCGGCGCCCGTGGCACAGCCCAGCGGGCATCGCATCTGGAAGCTCACGATCCCCGAACTCGAGCACTCCGTGTAGAGCGCTTGAGCGGCATCGCATGTGATCGAGTCGGGCGCGCACGCGAGCGTGGCATCTGGACCGGCATCGCCGGAGCCAGGTCCGTCCGTGGTCGCATCGGTCTCATCGAGCGGAGGTAGTTCGGGGAACTTGCACGCGCCCAGCAGCGCGCAAGCGAGGAGGAGACTGTGCAGGAGAAAGCGGAGGCGCATGTCTGACTCCTTTGCGGACAGCACTGCGGATGTCATTGCTGGCGATGGGGTAAGCATGCGCCGAGTCCGCCCTCTGCGGTGGGCTCCGTGGGTTCGTTCAAGCAGTCTGCACTGGTCTCGAGTCCATCGGCACATGGGTTGCTCCCGGGGAGGGGCCGGTCGCGGTCCGCGACCGGACGTGGTCGACGTCGCTCAACGCGTGGTATCGAGGCGGACGCGCACTGGTTGCGTGGGGCTGACGATTTCCTTGCGCAGGGAACGCGCCGGTGCGGCGACAGTTTCGGTGGAGGTGGTGACGGCGAGGCGCTGCGCACCTCGATGTCGGCGAGGAGCGGGGAGGTCGCTGAGGGCGTCGCTGGAGGTAGGCGGTCCATCCCCTGGGCTTCTTGATGCGGGCCGGTCGCAGGAGGCGACCGTGCGTGATCGACGTGATCGCCTGGGGTATCGTGAGGGGCGGCCAGCGGTTGCGTGCTGATGGTCGTGTTTTCCGGTTGGGCGGTCCTCCCGCGTACATCGAGGGGCGGCGCCCGGGACGTCAGACGCGGGTGCTACCCACGGGCCATGTTTGGTCCGGAGGTCGTGACGCCCGCGCCGGCGACGCCGGCGGTCCAGGTGGCCCAGGGCGGCGGGTACGGCGAGCTGCTGCTCACGTCGCTGCTGGTGCTGGCGCTGGTCGGCGGCGCCGCCTGGCTGGGGCTGCGCCTGGTGGCGCGCTGGCTCGAGGGCCGGCGGGTCGGCACCGGCGTGACCGTGGTCGGCCGGGTGCCGCTCGAGCCGAGGCGGGCGCTCTACGTCGTCGAGGCCGGGGGGCGGCGGCTGCTCGTGGGCTCGAGCGAGGGCGGGGTCACGCTCCTGACCGAGCTGGCGGTCGAGCCCGGGGCGCTGGCCGGGGCGGCCGAGGAGGGCGGGGCGGCGGCGACCGGCGGGCGGGCGCGCTCGTTCGGTGACCTGCTGAGCCTGGCGGCGCGACAGGTGCGCGGCCGGCGGGCCGCGCGGGCGGCGCGGAGCGGGGCGGTCGCTGAGGGCGCGGCGGGAGGTAGGCGGGCCATCCCGTGGGCTCCTGGGGGCGGGCCGGTCGCAGGAGGCGACCGTGCGTGATCGACGTGATCGCCT
>CAADGB010000043.1 GCA_900696455.1 uncultured delta proteobacterium | reverse complement strand
GGGGGTGCGTCGACCGCGGTGTCGCGCGGTGCGATCGGGCGCGGCGCGGCGTCGGGCGGCGGGGGTGCGTCGACCGCGGCGTCGGCGCCGACGGCGGGCCCGGGCCAGGGGCCCGCGCCGAGGCCAGCGTCGTCCGCCCTCGCGGCCGGCGACGCGAGGACGCCGCAGATCGCGAGCGCGACTGCTCCGACTGCGAGGAGGGCTGCGAGCACGACCCGGGCCGGGGCGCCGCGCCCCGCGTGTCGCCACGGCGGGATCACGGCGGCGACTCTACACCCGGGCCCCGCCCAGCGTCGTTCACCAGGCGCAGCGTTCGACGTCCTCGAACGAGCGCGTGGCGAGGACGCACTGCTCGAAGGCGAGTGACGGCGCTTCGCTCCGGCAGCGGCCGACGATGCGGTCGGCCTCGGTCACCAGGTAGGCGTCGACGCCGCTGGTGGCGCGCATCGCCTCGAGGTGGTCGGTCACGCGCTTGCAGTCGCCGAGCCCGAGCGGACGCGGGCAGGCGGCGAGGTCGGCGCGGCTGCGGGCGGCGAGCAGGCACGCGCCGTCGTCGCGGCCGAGCTGCATCGCCTCGCACCGGGCGCGGGTGGCGGCGATGAACGCGTCTCGCCGCTCGTGCGGGGCGTAGTTGTCGAGCAGGACGTACGACAGCTCCCGGGCGATGGCGCCGCAGTCGGCGGGCGGCGGCCGCACGCACAGGTTGGAGCGGCACTCCAGCCCGGGATCGCAGCCGCCGTCGCCGCGGCAGTCACCGCGCTCCTGCCCCGGGGGCGGCGCGGCCGGCGCCGCCGTCCGCTTGCACCCGCTGGCGGCGGTGGCCACGGCGATCATCATGATCGCCACCACCGGCGCCCGCCGCGCCGCCGGCCCGCTGGCCCTCATCGCGTCGCCTCGCCGGGCGCGGCCTCGCCGGGCGCGGCCTCGCCGGCCAGCCGACCGAGCGCGATCGCGACCGCGGCCTCGCCCGCGCAGCGCTGGACCAGCGCGTCGATCGCGATCGCGGCCGCGGCCAGCCGCGGCGAGAGCGCCTCGAACCGTCGATCGACCTCGCCGCGCCGCTCGCCGATCGCGGCCGCCCGCACCTCGGTGAGCGCGCCCGCGCGCTCACCGACCAGCCGCTCGATCGCGACGGCGGCGTCGCGACACGGCGCCCCGGACGGCAGGGCGGCGATCGCCTCGTAGAGCGCGACCTGGGCGTCGAGCGCGGCCAGCAGCGGATCGGGCGGCGGCGGCGGCGGCTCGGCCGCTGACGCGTCGGGCGCCGCGGGCGTCGGGGTCGCGGACGCGGCCGGCGGCGCCTCCGGCGGCGCGGTCGTCGCGGGGCGCGCCCCGCCGCACGCCACGACCCACGCCACGCCCAGCGCCAGGGACGCGCGCCGCCGCCTCATGCCCCGCCCATCTTCTCGACCGCGGCTTGCACCGCCGGATCCTGGCCGCAGGGCTCGAGCGCCTCGAACAGCGTCTCGAACATCGGCTTGACCTCGGCGGCGTGGGCGTCGAGCCACTTCTCCGAGCGGTCCTCGACCGACGGGTCGTCGAGCGTGCGCGCGCGCTCGAGCAGCGCCGCGTGGTCGTCGACCACGCGCTCGATGCCGGCGGCCATGGCCGGGCAGTCGGTGCCCGCCCCCTGCACCGCGGCCGCGACCTGGCCCAGGTAGGCCACGGTCTCGCGCATCAGCGCGTCGAGCTCGTCGTCGGAGATCGTCGCCGCCGCCGGGGTGGGATCGGGGCCCGTGCCCGGCTCGGGCAGCGGCGCCAGCGGCCGCGCGGGGCCGGGCTTCGAGCACGAGGCGAGGACCAGGAGGGTGAGGGCGAGGGTGGCGAGGAGGCGCGGCACGCCTCAGTTTAGCGCCCGAGGCGAGCGAAGCGAGCCGAGTTCTTCTGACTCAGGTCGGCACCGGCGGCCTCGCCGGGACCGACCGATCGACCAGAGCGTGTGGTTCCTTCACACGCGATGAGCCGACCTGGATCGAGCCGGCGATCAGGCCACCCCGAGCTCGCGGGCGAGGGCGCGCAGGGTCGCGTTCTCGGACACCCGCTCCAGGTAGTCGGCGCGCAGCGCGGGGGGCAGCTTGCCGGCCAGCTCGTCCAGGCGATGGACCGCCACCGTGGTCACCGCCCGCGCCTCGTCGTCGTGGCCGGCGGCGGCCAGCGCGCTCGCCTGCGCCAGCCGGATCAGGAGCTCGCCTTCGTCGAGGCCGCCCAGCGACTCGAGGATGGCGTAGGCCTCGCGCGCCGCGGCCAGCGCCGGGCCGGGCTCGCCGCGCGCGAGGTGGACCTGGGCCGCCACCGCGAGCGCGAGCGCGTGCGAGGGCGGGGTGTGCACCAGGGTCTCGGCGGCGAGCTGGGCGTCGCGCAGCGCCGCGGCGACGTCGCCGGTGCGGAGGTGGATCGCCGCCAGGTACACCCGGCTGACGGCGGCCATGTGCAGATCGCCCTGGCGCTGGAAGTCGGCGAGCGAGGACGTGAGGGCCCGGGTGGCGCGCTCGTGCTGGCCGAGGCAGCCCAGCGCCACGCCCAGGTTCTGCTGGGCGAGGACCGAGATGAAGGGCTGGCCCATGCGCTCGGCGTCGCGCAGGGTCTCCTCGAGGAGCGCGGCGGCGCGGGCGTAGCAGCCGAGCTGCACGAAGGTGTAGCCGAGGTTGTTGCGGGCGAGGCAGGCCGAGCGCAGGTCGCCGGCGCGCTCGTGCTCGACCAGCACCTGCTCGAGCAGGGCGAGGGCCCGGCCCTGCTCGGCGCGGGCGCCCTCGCTGAAGGCGCGCGCCTCCAGCACCCGGGCCAGGGCCAGCGGCTCGCGCTCGAGCCCGTGCTCGGCCACCTCGCGGTCGATGTGGGCGAGGAGCTGGTCGGCGTGGTCGTAGCGGCCGCTGAGGTAGAGGTTGACGACGCCGCGCGCCAGCGCGCGCACGCGCTCGACCGGATCGGTGGCGGGGGCGTCGGCCACCCGCACCAGGAGCTCGTCGAGCCGATCGTGGGCCGCCACCGCCGCCAGGGCGGTGATGGCCTGGGTCGCCGCCGTGTACCAGCCGCTCGTGCCCGCGGGCAGGACCGCGAGGGCGAGCTGCGCCGACTCGATCGCCGCGGTGTAGTCGGCGCGCCAGCGGTGGGCCTCGGCGCGCAGCACCAGCAGCTCGCCGAGGGCGGCGCCGCGCGCGCCGCAGGCCAGGCCGCGCTCGACCCGCGCCAGGACCGCGGCCAGGTCGTTGCCCTCGAGGGCGTCGCGGGCCGCGCGCAGGTAGCCGTCGATCGCGCGCTCGGGGACGCCGCCGCGCGCGAAGTGCTCGGCGAGCAGGATGTCGTCGCTGACCCCGGCCGCGCTCAGCCACTCGGCCGCCAGGCGGTGGCCGAGCTCGCGATCGCGATCGGTGAGCATGGCGTAGGCCGCCTCGCGGACCAGGCCGTGGCGGAAGCTGTAGGTGGCCTGGCCGGCGACCCGCGCCGGCGCCGGCTCGATCAGCTCGCGCTCGACCAGGTCGGTCAGCAGGCGATCGAGGGCCGCGCCGTCGCCGCCGTCGCCCCACAGCGCCAGCGCGCCGTCGCGCGGGAAGCGCTCGCCGAAGATCGAGGCCGCGCGCAGGAGCCGGCGGGCGCCGGCGTCGAGCCCGCCGAGCCGGGCCTGGGCCACCGCCAGGACCGTGCCCGGCAGCTCGTCGCCGCCGTCGTGGACCATGCGGCACAGCTCCTCGAGGAAGAAGGCGTTGCCGCCGGCCTGCTCGACGACGCGGTCGACGGTCGCCGCCGGCAGCTCCTCGCCGAGCAGCTCGAGGACCAGGCGGGTCGAGGCCCGCCGCGACAGCTCGGACAGGTTGATCGTGACCAGGCCGCGCTCGGCCCACAGGCCGGGGAACATGAGGTCGACCTCGGGGCGGGCCAGGGCCAGGACCAGGAGCGGCTGCTCGCGCAGGTTGCGCAGCGCCGAGTCGCACAGCTTCACGCTCGACAGGTCGCCGGCGTGGAGGTCCTCGAGGACGAGCACCACCGGCCGGCGCGCGGTCTCGGCGGCGAGCCAGTCGTCCCAGGCCCGGCGCAGTTGATCGCCCATCACCACGGCGTCGCGTCGCGCCGCCGCCAGCACCGGATCGCCGGCGCGCGGCGGCACGTGGGCCAGCTCGCCGAGGAACGCGGTGACCCGCGCCCGCTCGGCGGGCGCGACCACCGCCGCCACCCGCTCGGCGAGGCGGGTGCGGCCGACCTCGACCGGCTCGCCGTCGGTGATGCCGGCGGCGCCGCGGATGACGTGGCCGGCCAGCGCGAACGGGGCGGCGGTGTGCACCGGATCGCCCTTGGCCTGCAGCCACTCGAAGGCGACGCCGCGGCCGCGCAGGCGGGCCAGGAGCTCGCGGCGGAGCCGGCTCTTGCCGAGGCCGGCGGGCGCGCGGATCAGCACGGCGCGAGCGCACGGCTCGGTGGCGACCTCGTCGAAGAGCTGGACCAGCGCGCTCAGCTCGCGATCGCGGCCGACGCAGGGCGTGGGCCGACCCAGCACCTTGCGCGGCGCGGCCACCGCCGTGCTCTCCGCGACCAGGCGCAGGCCGTCGCCCTCGTCGCGCAGCTCGAAGCCGCCGCCGAGGAGGCCGGCGGTGAGCGGATCGACCCGGACCACGCCCGGGGTGCCGCCGCGGACCAGGCCGAGCGCGCGATCGATGACCTCGCCGACCGGCGCGCGCCCGGCCTGGACCCCGCGGCCCGAGGCCATCGCGACCCGCGCGTCGGGCAGGGCCTGGGCCATGGCCAGCGCCACCCGCGCCACCAGCGCCGCCTGATCGGTGGGCGGCATGCGGGCGCCGCCGCGCGCGGCGAACGCGACCCACGAGCCGTCGACCAGCGGCTCGAGCCGCGCGCCGTGGGAGCGACACATCGCGGCCAGCCCGTCGAGGAGCTGCTCGGGCGACGTCGGCGAGAGCGTGGGGTCGTCGCCGACCGGGGCGGCGAGCGACACGGTCTCGGGCGTGGCCACGCTGAGCTCGCCGGCGCCGGCGCGCGCGCACATGACCAGGCACATGAAGCGCTGCTCGTCGGAGCCGAGGCCGAGCGGTCGGGGGGTGAGCGGGCCGAGGACGCGGTGGCCGGGCGTGGCCCGGACCACGGCGTCGAGGATGTCGCGGACCTCGCCGGCGTCGCGCGGCCGCCGCTCGGGGTCCTTGTCGAGCAGCCGCGCCACCAGGCTCTCGAGCTCGGCCGGCGCGTCGGGGGCGACGTCGACCAGCCGCGGCGGATCCTCGAGCAGGACCTTGGCCAGCACCGCCATCACGTGGTCGCCGCGGAACGGCGCGCGGCCGGTCAGGCACTCGAACAGCACGCAGCCGAGCGAGAACACGTCGGCGCGGGTGTCGACGTCGCGGGCGCCGCGCGCCTGCTCGGGCGCGGTGTAGCCGGGGGTGCCCAGCACGGTGCCGGTCGAGGTCAGGGCGAGGGCGGCGGTGGCGCGGGCGATGCCGAAGTCGAGGATCTTGACCTGGGTCGGATCGCCATGCTCGAGGAAGAGGTTGGACGGCTTGAGGTCGCGGTGGACGCCGCCGCGGGCGTGGAGCAGCGCCAGGCCGTCGGCGACCCGCCGCACCAGGTCGATGGCGTCGGCCGGCGCGAGAGGGCCGCGCTGCAGGCGGCGGGCGAGGTCCTCGCCCTCGAGCCACTGCATCGCCATGTACAGCTCGCCCGACGGCGTGCGGCCGTGGGCGATGTGGCGGACGATCGCCGGGTGGCGGAGCTCGGCGAGCAGCGCGGCCTCGCGCAGGAAGCGGGCGTCGTGGACGCCGCCGGGCGCGCGCAGCAGCTTGACCGCGACCTCGTGCTGGGTGATGCGGTCGCGCGCCTGGTAGACCGCGCCCATGCCGCCGATCTGGGCCAGCCGCAGCAGCTCGAAGCGCCCTGCGACGACTTCGCCCAGGTGCATGCCGTCATCATCGCACGACCGGCGCCGCCGCGGGGCCGGGTGGCCACCGCGGCGGTCGAGCGCGCGGTCGCCGCGGCGGTCAGCGCGCCGCGACTCCGGCGAGCCGGTCGAAGACCGCGCGCAGGCGTGCGTCGCCGCGGCAGCGCTCGAGGGCGGGCCGGGCCCGGCCCATGGCGCCGTCGAGGCGGGGGGCGTGCGTCGCCATCCACGCCTGGGTGCGGCGCTCGACCTCGGGATCGGCGCCGTGGCGGGCGAGCTCGTCGAACAGCGGCTGGTGCTCGGTGAGGAGCACGTCGAGCGCAGCGGCCAGGGCGCCGCAGTCGTCGGCGTGCTCGACCGCGACCTCGGCGACGCGCTCGACCAGGGCCAGGGCGCGATCGAGCACGGCGTCGACCGGCGCGGGGGCGGGCGCCGCCGCGCCACCGTCGTCGTCCGCGCCGGCGCCGGGCGCCGGCGGCGGCGCGGGCCCGCGGTCGTCGCGCGCGCGGCCGGGGGCGGGCGGCGGCGGACCGGCGTCGTCGCGCGGCTGGCAGGCGGCGAGCGCCGCGCCGGTGACGAGGCTCAGGGTCAGCGAGACGATCGTCGCCTTCGCGTTCACAGCGTCGGCATCCTCTCCATCACCGCCGCCACGTCGGGATCGAGCTGGCAGCGGCCGAGCTCGCGCGCGATGCGCTCGACCAGCGGCTGCACCACCGCCGCCCGGGCGTCGAGGGCGGCGACCAGCGCCGGGCCGGCCTCGGGATCCTGGCCGTGGCCACGCGCCAGCTCGAACAGCGGCGCGCTGCGGTCGAACAGCTCGCCGAGCTGGCGCGCCATCGTCGGGCAGTCGGCGGCGGCGTCGGTGATCGCCGCCATCGTCGCCAGGACCTCCTCGAGGCCGGCCGCGAGCTCGGGCACCAGCGCCGGATCGATCGCGCGGACGCCGGCGTCGGGCGCGGCCGCCGGCGCCGGCGTGGCCGGCGCGCCGGGACCGCCGCATGCCGCCAGCCCCGCGCACAGCGCGATCCGGGACCAGGTGGGAGCGATCATCGCGCCGAGCCTAGCAGAGCCCGGCCGGCCCGGCGGCGGTCACGATGGCGCGGCGTCGATCACGGCACCGTCGCCGCGACGTCGCTCCCGGCGCCGGGCACCACCGGCGCGACCAGCACCGGGCATCGGGCGTCGTGGATCACGTGCTCGGTGTGGGAGCCGAACAGCGAGTCGAGCAGGCCGTCGTGGCCGTGGGTGGCCATCGCGATCGCGCACGCATGCTGGTCGCGGGCGGCGGCGACGATCGCGTCCTCGAGCCGGCCGCGACCGCGCAGCGAGCGCACGGCGAGGCCGCCGGCCGCCGGCGGGGTCAGGTCGTCGTCGCCGACGTGCAGGATCAGGAGCTCGGCGGTCCGGACCCCGGCCAGGGCCAGGAGCGTGCGCGCGGCCGCCACCCCGATCTCGGCGGTGGCGGCGTCGGCGGCCGGGATCAGGACGCGCTCGAGGTCGACGCGCCCCGTCGCCTCGTCGGCGAAGCCGCGCGTGCGGTTGGGGACGACGAGCGTCGGCACGGTGAGGTTGCGGGCCAGCGCCTCGCTGACGCTGCCGTGGAGGAGCGCGCCCAGGCCGTGGCGGGCGTGGCTGCCCGTGATCACCAGGGCCGGCGCGAACGAGCGCAGGGCGTCGAGCAGGGTGTCGGTGACGTCGTCGCAGCACTCGTGGCAGTGGCGCTCGTGGCGCACCTGCTTGCCCCAGCGCGTGGCCAGCGGCGCGGCGTCGGGGAGGCGGGCCGCGGCCTCGGGCGGCGCGTTGCCGTGCACGGTGACCAGGCGCGCGCCGCTGGCCGCGGCCAGCGCCACGGCATGCACGAACGCCGGCAGATCCTCGCCGCCGAGGTCGGTGGTGTGGGCGATCACGGGTGGCGTCATCGTCAGCTCTTCTCGACCGGCAGGCCGGCCGCATTGTACGCGAGCATCCCGCCCGCCATGTTCATCGCCCGGCGGAAGCCGGCGCGGGCCAGGAACTCGGCGGCGCGCCCCGAGCGCGCGCCCGAGCGGCAGATCAAGATGATGTCGGCGTCCCGGTCCCAGGCGCCGGCGTGGGCCGGCACCGTGGCCAGCGGGACCAGCTCCGCGCCCGGGATGCGCCCGAGCTCGCCGTGGAACTCGTGGGGCTCGCGCACGTCGACGAGGCGAGCGCGGCCGCGGGCGGTGAGGGTCGCGGCCGGGGACACGTCGCGGTAGCCGCCGGGCATGGGCGTGCCGCGCTCGAAGGGGCTGGGGTTGCGCATGGTCGCGGGCTCCGTGGGCTCGGGGGGCTCGGGGGGCTCGAGGGTCGGCGGGGTCACGACGCCACCGGGGTGGTGCCGCAGGCGCGGTTGGCGGGGACGGCGACCGCGAGGTGGCGCGGCGGCGGCAGGCCGAGCTGGTTCATGAGCGCGATGAACTCGTCGCGGCTCTTGCCGGCGAGGCGCGGGTTCCACCGCTGCTCCTCGCCGATCGTCGACGACGTCCGGCCCTTGTAGTCGTGGCCGGGGTAGACCACGGTCTCCGGCGGCAGCGCGAACAGGACGCGGGTGATCGAGTCGTGGAGCTGGCCGGGATCGCCGTTCTGGAAGTCGGCGCGGCCGCAGCCGCGGATGAGCAGGGCGTCGCCGGTGAAGACCGCACCCGGCACCAGGAACGACAGGCTGTCGTCGGTGTGGCCGGGGGTGGCGAGGGCGGTGATGGCGACGTCGCCGACCCGGACCACGTCGCCGTGGCGGAGCTGGACGTCGACGCACGGCGCACCGGCGGCGCTGGCGTGGGTGCGGGCGCCGGTGCGCTCGCGCAGGAGCCCGGCGGCGGTGACGTGGTCGGCGTGGACGTGGGTCTCGAGGACGTGGGTGAGCGTGAGGTCGAGCTCGTGGACGAGCTGCAGGTCGCGCTCGACGTGCTCGCGCACCGGGTCGATCAGCGCCGCGGCCCCAGCGGCGGGGTCCGCGATCAGGTAGGTGTAGGTCGAGGTCTCCTGGTCGAAGAGCTGCCGGATCATCATGATGGCAAGGGTCATTGCATCGACGGTGCCAGCCCCCGGCGGCTCCAAGTGGGCGACACCACGGCGGCGGTGACGCCGGGGACGCGGGGCTGAAACGCCATGAAACGGGCGCCGCCCCGCGCGACGTTCGCGCCGTCTCCCCGCCGCGGCGCGGTCCTCGCCGCCGGTCAGGCCAGGCCGAGCGAGCGCATCCGCCGCCACAGCGTGACCCGGCTCCACCCCAGGAGCTTGGCGGCGCGGTCGCGGTTGCCGCCGGTGCGGGCCAGGGCGTCGCGGATGCGGCGCAGCTCGGGCGAGCCGTCGTCGGCCGCCGCCGGCGCGGCGGGGACCACGACCTCGGCGCCGGGCGCGGTCAGGGACGCGAGCTCGTCCGGCAGATCGTGGAGCTCGAGCACGGGCCCCTCGCCGATGGCGAAGGCGTAGGCGAGGACGTTGCGCAGCTCGCGCACGTTGCCCGGCCACTCGTGGCGCTCGAGCGCGATCGCCGCCGCTGGCGCTACCCGCTCGATCTGGCGGCGGCCGCGGGCGTTGAGCTCCGCGATGAGCTTGTCGGTGAGCAGCGCGACGTCGGCCGGCCGCTCGCGTAGCGGCGGCAGCCGCACCGGGATCACCCGCAGGCGGAACATCAGATCGGCGCGGAAACGGCCGGCCTCGACCTCGGCGCGCAGCGCGCGGTGGGTCGCCGACACCACGCGGACGTCGACCGGGATGGCGTCGCGGCCACCCACCGGCAGGACGGTGCGGGTCTCGAGGACGCGCAGGAGCTTGGCCTGCAGCTCGAGCGGTAGCTCGGCGACCTCGTCGAGGAACAAGGTGCCGCCGTGGGCGAGCTGGACGTGGCCCGGCGTGTCCTTGACCGCGCCCGTGAACGCGCCCTTGACGTGACCGAACAGCTCGCTCTCCAGCAGGTTGGCGGGCAGGGCGGCGCAGTTGATGGCGCGGAACGGGCCGTCGCGCCGCGGCGACAGGGCGTGCAGGGCGTGGGCGGTCAGCTCCTTGCCGGTCCCGGTCTCGCCCCGCACCAGCACCGTGATCTCCTCGCCCGCGACCTTCTCGATGATGCGGAAGGTCTCCTTCATGCGCGCGTCCCGGGTCCACATGCCGTGGAACAGCACCGCCTCGCCGTCGCCGCTCGCGACGGGTGCCAGGTAGACGATCCACCCCAGCGGCGGTCCGCCGTCCTCGCCGCCGTCGCCGGGGATGGGCACCGAGCGCACGCGCACCTGCTCGCCGCCCACCAGCTCGCCGGGACGCGGGATGACGGCCTGGAACGGCAGGCCGGCGGCCAGGGCCTCGGCGAACGGGCGCTTGGGGCGATCGCCGCACAGCAGGGTCGCCGCCGAGGTGCCGGTGGGTACCGGGGCGGCGAGCAGCGCGGCGGCCTCCGGCGTCGCCACCCGGATGCGCAGGTTGGCGTCGAGGACGAGGACGGCGCCGACCAGCTCGTCGAGGGCGGCGGCGCACAGCGCGCGATCGAGGTCGGCCGGATCGGTGCGCGGCGCGCGGCGAGCCATCGCCGCTACCTTAGGGCCCGCGACCGGGGAACTCAATCGCGCTCGGGTCGATCCACGCGCCCTCACGCCCTCAGGCCAGCAGCTCGCTGGCCAGCACCACGCCCGCCATCACCAGCACGAACACGCCGAACCCCTTGCGCAGGGCGGTGGGCGAGACCTTGCCGGCCAGCGCCCCACCCGCGAACGAGCCGAGCACGGCGACCGCGGTCATCGACAGCGTCACGGTCCAGTCGAGGTCGCCGACGTGGGCGAGGTGGCCGTAGAAGCCGGCGAACGACTTCATCGAGATCACGACCAGCGAGGTCGCGACCGCGTGCTCCATGCGGAGGCCGCCGAGCAGGACCAGCGCCGGCACCACCAGGAAGCCGCCGCCGGCGCCGACGATGCCGGTCACGACGCCGACGACGACGCCCTCGAGGAGGACCTTGGCGATGGGCAGGTCGTGGACCGGCGCGGCGGCGCCGGCGCGGCGCCCGCGCAGCATCGCGATCGCGGTCGCGACCATCATCGCCGCGAACATCAGCATCAGCAGCTTGCCCGGGATGAACGCGGCCAGCCGCCCGCCGCCGTAGGCGCCGACCATGCCGGCGGCGCCGAACAGGAGGCCGGTGCGCCACCGCACCCGGCCGGCGCGGGCGTGGGTGATGACGCCGGTGGCGCTGGTCACCGCCACCACGAACAGCGAGGCGGCGATCGCGGCCTTGGTCTCCATCCCGACGACATAGGTGAGGATGGGCAGGGTCAGGATCGAGCCGCCGCCGCCGAGGAGGCCGAGGGCGACGCCGACCAGGAGGGCGAGGGCGAGGGCAGGTGCGAGCATGGCGGCTCCTCCTTCAAGCGCGATGCCATCGCGCGCGGCGCGCCCGGGCCCCGCCCCGCCACGATCTCTCCCGCGATCGTCCGCGCATCCCGGCGGCGGTGAAACACCCTGAAACGTCCGCGACGGCGGGCTTCGTTGCCCGGCGCTGCCGGCGCGCCGGGTGGCAGGGCTCGGGCGCGTCGAACTCGCCGCGCTGGCAGATGACGCGCGGTCAAGCGCGCTGGCATCGCGGCTGCAACAGCCCGCGGCCATGCCCACGAGCTGGTTGCTTGCCCTGGGAGGTGGCGCGCTGATCGGCGCCGCCTCCGCGCTCCTCTTCCTCACCCACGGCCGGATCGCCGGGATCAGCGGCGTGCTGGGCGGCCTCCTGCCGCCGGCCGCGCCCGACCGCGCCTGGCGCCTCGCCTTCCTGGTCGGCCTCGTGGCCGCCGGCGTCGCCGGCGCGGTCGTCGCGCCGAGCGCGATCGGCGCGTCGGTGCGACCGCTCCTGGCCGTGGTCGCGGCCGGGCTCCTGGTCGGCTTCGGCACCGGCCTCGGCAGCGGCTGCACCAGTGGCCACGGCGTGTGCGGGCTGTCGCGAGGCTCGCCGCGCTCGCTGGCGGCGGTGATGACGTTCATGGCCACCGGCGCCGCCACGGCGTTCGTCGCGGGGGTGGTGTCGTGAGCGCCGGGGTGACGGCGTGCGGTCGGCGCTGCCGCGTGATGTCGCTGGTGATGGCCGGCGTCGTCGGCGCGCTGTTCGGCGCCGGGCTCCTGGTGAGCGGCATGACCCAGCCGGCCAAGGTCATCGGCTTCCTCGACGTCGCCGGCGGCTGGGATCCCAGCCTCGCCTTCGTCATGGGCGGCGCGGTCGTGGTCTACGGCCTCGCCTGGCGGCTGGTGCGCGCGCGCCGGCGCGAGCCGTGGTTCGACGCCGCCTTCCACCTCCCGACCCGGCGCGACCTCGACGCCCGGCTGCTCGGCGGCGCCGCGATCTTCGGCGTCGGCTGGGGCCTGGGCGGGCTGTGCCCGGGGCCCGGCCTGGTCGCCGCCGGCGGCGGCGCCACCACCGGGCTGGCGTTCGTGGCCGCGATGCTGGTCGGGCTGCTCGCGCAGCGCCGGTTCGCGCGCGGCTGATCCGGTCCCGCGCGCCGACGCGCGGGTCAGCGCGGCAGGGGCACGCGCACGATCAGATCGGCGGTGGTGAGGCCGATCAGGACGGCGTCGCCTGCCGGGGCGCCGGCGACGAGCAGCGCCGCCTCGTCGGGCACGGTCAGGAGCGGCGTCGCCGCGCCGCCCACCGGATCGACCCGCACGACCTGGGGCCGATCGTCGACGGAGGTGACCGCCACCAGGTGGCGGCCGGCGGCGGCCAGGGCGGACGGGTAGGCGTCGCCGAGCTGGCGCACGGGCGCGGCCGGCCCACCGTCGAGGGGCACGCGCCAGATCGCGGCCTCGACCACGACGAACAGCGCGTCGCCGACCCGGGCCAGGGGGCGCTCGAAGGCGCCGTCCTCGGGCTCGAACGCGATCTCGGCGCGGCCGTCGGCGCCGAGCTTCCACAGCGGCCCCGCGCCCCAGCCGAGCTGGGTGACGTAGACGACGCCGTCGGCGACCACCAGCGCGGCCTCGGGGCGGCCGCTGCCGGCGGTGCGGTAGTCGGGATCGTGGACGACCCGGACCTCGCCGCCGCCGAGGGCCACCGCCTTGACCACGCCGGTGTCGGACCAGTAGAGGGTGTCGGCGCCCGCGGTCAGCCCCAGCACCCAGTCGTCGTCGGTCAGCGACGCCACCCGCGCCGGCGCCGCGCCGGGATCGAGGCGCCACAGGCCGTCGCCGCCGCGGTAGACGACGCGATCTCCGGCGACCACGAGCTGCTCGAGGCCGTGGCCGGTCGCCAGCACGCGGCGGCGACCGCGCCGGTCGATGCGCAGGAGCCGGCCCGGCCGCTCGTCGTCGCGTGGTCGGTCGAGCGCCACCACGTCGTCGCCGACCACGGCCAGGCCGAACAGGTGGTCGGTGACCCAGCCCGCCACCGTGATCGGCGAGGTCCACGGCCGCGGCAGGCGCCACAGCGCGCTGGCGCCGGCCGCGGGATCGGTGACCAGCGCGACCAGCGCGCCGCCGGCCAGCACCGGTCCCGGCGCGCGCTCGGGGACGCGATCGTGGGCGCCGTCGGCGACGCGGGCCTCGCCGCCCCGGACCTCGACGAACAGGCCGGTGGCGGTCTGGACGATCACGCCGTGCTCGTCGGCGGCGAGCGCCACGCCGCCGCCGCCGAGGTGGGTGCGGATCGCGCCGCCGGTCACCGCCACGCTGCGCAGCCCGGCGTCGGCGCTGGTCCAGTACAGGCGATCGCCGCGGCGCAGGAGGCCGGCGACGTCGTGCTGACGACCGGCGAGCCGGGCGCGGGCGCCGTCGCGCTTGGCCACGCGCCAGATCGCGGCGGGCGTCGCGTCGCCGCCGCCGTCCTCGGCGCCGGGCTCCACGGCGGTGGTCAGGTAGAGCGCGTCGGCGTCGCTCGCCAGGAGCGAGTCGCCGTGGCCGAGGCCGGTGGCCACGGTGCGGCGGGGGCCGCCGGCGGCCGGCACCAGGTGCAGGCCGTCGCCGTCGAGCAGCCACAGGCCGTCGTCGTCGACGGTGAACGCCCACCACGGGCCGCGGTGGAGCGACCGTGGCTCGCCGCCGGCGGCGGCCACGGCCAGGAGCTCGCTGGCCACGCCGAGGTAGAGCTGGTCGCCGTGCGCGAGCAGGCGCGAGATCATCTGCCGCGGCTCGGCCACGCGGCGGGGACGGCCGCCGGTCGCGGGCACGGCCCACACGCCCTCGAGATCGGCGTGGAAGACCGTGTCGCCGGCCGCCGCCATCACCACCGGCGAGACGTCGGCCAGGCGCGCGGCGACGATCGGGAGCGGCGGCGCGGGCGCGGTCGGCGCCGGCGTCGGGCCACAGGCGGCGGCGACGGTGACCGCGAGCAAGGCGAGGACAGGTCGTGGCACCCGGTGATGGTAGCCGCGGCGACCCGGCTGCGTACAATGCGCGGGCCATGGCACGCACGATCACGTCGGTCCTCGGCAACCGCCAGCGCCTCGACGGCGGCGCGATGTTCGGCAACGCGCCGCGGCCGATGTGGGAGCGCTGGATCGCCCCCGACGCCGACAACCGCATCCCCCTGGCCTGTCGCTGCCTGCTGGTCCGCGACGGGGCGCGCACGATCCTGTTCGAGACCGGCATCGGCGCGTTCTTCGCGCCCGAGCTGCGCCAGCGCTACGGCGTGGTCGAGGACCGCCACGTCCTGCTCGACGAGCTGGCGGCGCTCGGCGTGGCGCCCGACGCCGTCGACGTCGTCGTCCTGTCGCACCTCCACTTCGATCACGCTGGCGGCGCGCGCCTGCCGTGGCGGGCCGGCGGCGCGCCGGCGCTGGCGTTCCCGCGCGCCCACTGGGTGGTGGGGGAGGCGGCGTGGGCGCGGGCGCTGGTGCCCCACGCTCGCGATCGCGCCTCCTTCATCCCCGAGCTGCCGGCGCTGCTCGACGCCACCGGCCGGGTCGAGCGGGTGGCGGGCGCGACCAGCGCGCTGCTCGGCCCTGGCTATCGCTTCCACCACAGCGAGGGCCACACCCCGGGGCTCCTCCTGGCCGAGCTCGAGCTGGCCGCCGGGCCGGTGGTGTTCGCCGCCGACCTCATCCCGGGCCGGGCCTGGGTCCACGTCCCCATCACGATGGGCTACGACCGCTTCCCCGAGCGCCTCATCGAGGAGAAGGCGGCGCTGCTCGCGGATCTCGTCGCCCGCGGCGGGCGCCTGTTCTTCACCCACGATCCGGAGATCGCGCTGGCGGCGGTGGCCCGCGACGATCGGGGTCGCTTCCACACCGTCGACGAGCGCGCGGCCGTGCGCGACCTGGAGGCCTGAGATGGTCCGCAAGATCGTCAGCCGCATCGCCCGCGCCAGCACCACCGTCCGCGCCAGCGCCACCACCCTCGCCGTCGCCGCCGCCGGCCTCGTCGCCTGCAGCGAGCCGCCGGGGCGGACCCCGACCTCGCCCCTCGACTCCGACGGCCGGCACCTGCGCGACGAGCGCGGGCGCATCGCGCTCCTGCGGGGCGTCAACGCCCGGGTCCAGGGGGTGTTCGACGTCACGTTCGACGACGGCCGCACCCCGGTCGAGGACATCCCGCCGCTCACCGCCGACGACTGCCGGCGCATGCGCGCGCTCGGGTTCGATCACCTGCGCCTGCCCATCAACTGGAGCGGCGTCGAGCCGCAGCGCGACGTCTTCGACGAGGCCTACCTCGACCGCGTCGACGCCGCGGTCACCTGCGCCGCCGACGCCGGCCTGCTGGTGGTGATCGACCTCCACCAGGACGCCTACTCCAAGGAGATCGGCGAGGACGGGGCGCCGCTGTGGGCGATCGTGCCGCCGCCCGAGATGCTGCTCGAGGGGCCGCTCACCGATCTCGACCAGCGCCGCACCTCGACCCAGGTCACGCGGGCCTTCGACAGCTTCTTCGCCGCCGGCGATCCTCACGGCCTGCAGGCCGAGTTCCTCGCGATGCTCGAGCACGTGGCCCGGCGCTGGGCCGACCACCCGGCGGTGATCGGCTTCGAGATCTTCAACGAGCCCACGGTCGGCTTCGCCCTGGTCGACGCCTTCAACATCGCCGCCGCCGCCGCGCTGCGGGCCGCCGCCCCGCGCAAGCTGGTCTTCTTCGAGCCGTCGGCGATCCGCAACTTCACCGACGGCGTCCCCACCGCCGACGCGCCGTTCCCGGTCGACGGCGCGGTCTACGCCCCCCACGTCTACACCTTCGTCTTCCGCGCCGACCCCACCGCCCTCGAGCAGCTCACGCCCGCGGATCTGGAGCCCAGCGTCGCGCTCGCCCGGGTCGAGGCCGAGGCCTGGGGCACGCCGCTGTGGATCGGCGAGTTTGGCGTGGGGCCGCGGACGCCGAACGCCGACCTGTGGATGGGCGTGCAGCACGAGCTCCACGATCGCTACCTGGCGTCGAACGCGTTCTGGCTGTGGAAGGAGGAGAGCCAGGGGGCGTGGGGCCTGTTCGACTGGGACCCGCTGGCGGCGACCTGGACCGAGCGGCCGCAGGTGGTCGGCTGGTTCCAGCGGGTGCGGGCCAGCCGCCTCGCCGGCACCGTCGTCGAGAACCGCTGGGATCGCACCACCGGCCGCCTGCGCCTCGAGATCGCGCGCGGCTCGGCGCGCGGCGTGCCCCACGAGATCTTCGTCCCCGAGGCCCGGGCCGCGACCTTCACCGCCACCTGCGACGGCGCGCCGGTGACCGGCGCCCGCGACGCGGCCAGCGGCATGATCGAGCTGGCCTGCGAGGGCGTGCTCGAGGTCAGCCCGTAGCGGATCGGTTCGACGTGCCTGCGCCGGCTCGCCTGGCTCCGCTCAGCGCGCCGCGCCGACCGGCTCGCCGCCGCCGGCCGCCGGTGGCAGCCCGCCAGGATCGGCGGCGTAGGTGCCCAGCACGCGCAGCTCGGTGGTCAGCGGCCCGACCTCGGCCAGCGTGGCCTGGAAGGTCTCGCTGGCGGCGTGGCCGAGAGCGTCGAGGTAGAAGCGGTAGCTCCAGCGCGCCGACGGGATGGGCCGCGACTCGAGCTTGGTGAGCGAGATGCCGCGGGCGGCGAAGCGCATGAGGATCTCGCCCAGGGCGCCGGGACGGTCGGCCAGCGCCAGCACCAGCGAGGTCTTGGCGACCCGCCCCTCGGGCACCGGCGCCGGCCGCAGCGCGACCTCGACGAAGCGGGTGGCGTTGCCGCGCTCGGTCTGGATGCCGCGGGCGACGATCTCGAGGCCGTAGGTGGTGGCGGCCGACGCGCTGGCGATGGCGGCCAGGGTCGCATCGCCCAGCTCGCGGACCTGGCGCGCCGAGCCGGCGGTATCGAGCTCGACCTGCGGGCGCAGGTGGGGGTGGGGGGCGAGGAAGGTCTGGCACTGGGCCAGCGCCTGCGGGTGGGACATCACCACCCGCAGGTCCTCGAGGCGGGTGCCGGGGACGGCGAGCAGGCAGTGCTCGATCGCGCTCACCACCTCGCCGGTGATCGTGAGCAGGCCCTCGGCCAGCAGATCGTAGGTCTCGTTGATGCTGCCGGCGGTGGTGTTCTCGATGGGCAGGAGCGCGGGGTCGGCGGCGCCGTGGACCACGGCCTCGGCGGCGGCGCGGAAGCTGTCGGCGCCGGTGAGGAGCACGCCGCCCGGCCGCCCGCCGTAGGTGCGCTGCGCCGCCAGGTGGCTGTAGCTGCCCTCGACGCCCTGGTAGGTCACGCGCAGCGGGGTGTCGTCGCGGCGCCGCACCGCCGCCTCCTGGTGCGCCACCGACATGTCCATGACCACGCGGTAGAGGCGCTCGACCTGGTGCGGATCGAGGCCGGCGCTGGCGGCCTCGCCGCGCAGGCGCTCGAGGAGGAGGTCCTCGCGCACGCGATCGCGGAAGGGGCTGGCCGCGGCCAGCTTGGCCTCGGCCACGTCCTCGACGATGCGCAGGCGCTGGGCGAGCAGCGCGATGATCTGGCGATCGATGTCCTCGATGCGCTCGCGCAGCGAGCCGAGCAGGGGCGCGGGCGGATCGGACATGGCGGCATTGTACGTGGCGAGGCTTCCTCAGCGCGTGCGACGGACGCTCACGGGCTGGTCGATCGGTCGGCGCTCGCGGCACGCCGCACGTCCGCTGCAACCGCGGTGCGGTGCGGTGCGGTGCGGCCCGGTGCGGTGCGGCCCGGTGCGGTGCGGCCCGGTGGGGTCCGGGGCGATGCGGGCCGGGGGCGGCGGTGCGGCGCTGGCAGATCGAGCAGCCGGCGACCGGAACCGGCGACCCCGCGGCCGCCGGCAGGTCGAGGAGCCGGCGCCCGCCGCCCCGCGCGCGCTAATGGCACGGAATCAGGCCCGGGTCGTCGTCGCCGCCGCCGGTCCGGCGCTGGCACGACCTCTGCTCAAGGTCGGGATGACCGCCGCGCCACCGTCCCTCCACCTCCCTCATCACGGATCCCGGAGCCTCCCCGCCATGAAGCGCACCCTCTTCACCGCCTGCCTGCTCTCCCTCCCCCTGGTCTCGGCCGCCTGCCTCGACGTCACCGACGAGGAGGATCCGGAGGCGGACCTGCCCGGCGACCGCGACAACAACCCCGAGGGCGACGGCGGCAAGGGCGACGCCTGGGACTACACCAACGATCCGGCGCGGCTCGCTCGCAACCTCGAGTACCGCCTGGCCGAGCTGCCCCGCCAGGGCAAGATGGAGAAGCCGGTGTGGGCCAGCCGCTACCCCGGCGCCGTCGGCCGCGCGCCCATCGCCTGGGCCGACACCTACTGGCCGAGCGCGCAGCTCTCGACCAACAACCGCTGGATGGGCCGCACCACGAAGTCGCCGCTCGAGAAGTACGACGCCGCCTTCAACAACGCCCCCGGCTGCGAGGCGCAGCCCGACACCACCTGCGGCCCGACCGCCAAGGCCAAGTGGGACGAGTACCTCGCCTGTGCCGGCCCGGCCGCGCGGTGGCAGATGACGTCGTTCCAGACCATCCGCCACATGTTCGACGGCATCGACAACGACAACAAGGACGGCGTCGACACCTGCAGCTCGTCGGACGACGAGGGCCCGCAGGGCTGGTGGGGCCTGTGCCACGCCTGGGCGCCGGCCGCGCTGCTCGAGCCCGAGCCGCTGAAGGCGGTCACCTACGGGGGCCAGCGCTTCGAGGTCGCCGACATCAAGGGCCTCATCCAGACCGTCTACGACCGCACCGACGCGATGATGCTGGGCGGCCGCTGCAACGCGATGACGATCGAGCACGACGGCATGTCGTCGGCCAACGAGGAGTGCCAGGACGTCAACCCCGGCGCCCTCCACGTCATCCTCGGCAACTTCCGCGGCATCAACGACATGGCGCTGGTCGAGGACCGCACCGCGTCGGGTGAGGTCTGGAACCAGCCGCTCGTCGGCTACAACGTGACCAAGCAGGAGGAGGTCACCGCCGCCCGCGCCAACGAGTGCGTGGGCGCGACCGGCGACACCTGGACCTACAACCGCCAGGCCAAGAAGCTGGTCGAGGTCGAGGTCACCACCGACTACCTGGTCGAGGGCAACGCCAGCGCCCGGCCACTCGGGATGAACGGCTACGTCCACCACGACAGCTACCACTACATCCTCGAGCTCGGCGCCACCGGCAAGATCATCGGCGGGCGCTACTGCACCGAGTCGGTCGACGATCACCCCGACTTCCTGTGGGCGCCGGTGGGCGTGTCGACCTCGTCGTACGGCCGCAACCCCAACGTCAGCCTCGAGAAGGTGCGGACGCTCATCAACCTGTCGCTGCAGGCCGACGACAACGGCGGCGGCGGCGCCAGCGACAAGACCTACGAGACCACCACCGCCACCGCCATCCCCGACAACGATCCGGCCGGGGCCTCGGTCTCGCTCGCCGTCACCGACAGCTTCACCTTCAAGAGCCTGTCGGCGTCGGTCGACATCGCCCACACCTGGCGCGGTGACCTCCGGGTCGAGCTGCTCAAGAACGGCGCGACGGTCGCCACCCTCCACGACCGCACCGGCGGCTCGGCCGACGACGTGACCGGCACCTTCACCTTCACCCCGTCCCAGCTCGGCGGCGACGCCGGCCAGGCGACCTGGACGCTCAAGGTCACCGACGGCGCGGCCCAGGACGTGGGCACCATCAAGCTGTTCAAGCTGGTGTTCTCCCTCTGACTCCTGCCTCGCCCACCGAGGCTGCCTCCCTGCTGCGGCCGGACTCCCGGCCGGGCGCGACGGTGTGGCGCCTCCGACGCGTGCCTCGCCCTCCGGACGACACGACTCCCTCCGCGGGCGCGACCAGGTCGCGCCCGCGGGCGTTTTCGGGGGCCGGGTGGGCGCTATACTCGCGCGGCGTGTCCGCGTCCGCCGTCGAGCCGGTGCCGCAGCAGCTCGGCGAGTTCACCATCGAGGGTGAGCTCGGCCGCGGCGGCTCGGGCGTGGTCTACGCCGCGCGCTGGCAGGACCGCGCCATCGCCCTCAAGGTGCTGCGCCCCGACGAGGCCGCCACGCCCAAGGAGCGTGAGCGCTTCCTCGGCGAGGCCCGGCTCCTGGCCCGGGTCGAGCACCCGGGCGTGGTCCGGGTCTTCGGCAGCGGCCTCCTCCCCGACGGTCGGCCCTACCTGGCGATGGAGCGGCTGACCGGGGCGGCGCTGGCCGAGCGCCTGCTCATGGGGCGGATGGCGGTTGGCCAGGCGCTGGCGATCTTCGACCAGCTCACCGCCGCGGTGGCGGCGCTGCACGGCGCCGGCATCGTCCACCGCGACATCAAGCCCGAGAACATCATGCTGGTCGACCGCGGACAGCGCGCGGTGCTGCTGGACTTCGGCATCGCCCGCGGCGTCGACGACGCGGCGTCGACCACGACCCAGCTCGGCATGCAGCGGGGGACGCCGGCGTACATGGCGCCGGAGCGCTTCTTCGGCGCCCGGGCCACGATCGGCAGCGACGTCTACGAGACCGCGGTGGTGCTGTACGTGATGCTGACCGGACACCTGCCGTGGCGGGATCCGCGCAACCCGCAGGACCGCCTCGAGCCGCGGCCGCCCTCGGCCCTCGGCGTCGAGCTGCCGGTCGGGCTCGAGCGCGAGCTGATGCGGGCGCTGGCGCCCAGGCCCGAGGGCCGGCCGGCGTCGATCGACGAGCTGGCCCTGGCGGTGCGGCGTCACGCCTGGGACGGCGACACCGTGCGCTCGGCACCGGCGACCGATCTCCGGGTCGGCGCGGGCGCCGCGGCGGCGCCGGCGAGCACGCTGCGCGTGCGCCGGCCGGTGGTGATCGGCGGGGTCGCCCTCGGCGGCGCGGCGATCGTGGTGGCGGCGCTGGTGGTCGCGCTCGGCGGGAAGGGGCGAGGGAGCGCGGCGGTGGTGGCGGGCCCGGCGGACGCCGGCGGCGTCGTCGTCCTGCCCGGGGGGGAGGCGGCGGTCGACGCCGCGCCCCAGGGCCCGGGCCCGGAGGTGATCGCGGTGGTCGAGCTCGGAGAGGCGGTGGACGCGGGCGCGCGCCGCGCGGCGCGAGGCGCCGGCGGGGGCTCGTCGGCGCGGTCGGGATCGGGGGCGGGCGCGGGGACGGGCGCGGGGACGGGATCGGGCGCGGGGACCGGAGCGGGATCGGCGTCGGGGACCGGAGCGGGGTCGGCGTCGGGGGCGGGGGCGGCGGCCGGCGCCGGGGCGGGGAGCGGCGCGTACGATCCGGCGATGCCCACGTGCGCCAAGCTGTTCGGGCTCTACTGCACCGACGAGTTCAAGGCGACCGAGGGCTCGATGGCGGGCGCGCTGTGTACCGGCATGCAGAAGACGCTGGCCGACTTCCGGGCGCTACCCGAGGAGGCGCGGCGGTCGCAGGAGAAGTTCTGCGTCGACAACTACGCCACGATGTCGGGCGCGGTGCGCGAGCGCCTGCGGATGTGGAAGGCGGGCCTCGGCCCCGGGCAGGGCGGTGTGCCGCCGGGCGGCGACGCCGGTGCGCCGTGACGACGGCGGCCGGGGGTGACGTCAGCAGCACGCGCCGAGGGCGGCGCGGAACTCGGCGGCGCTGCGCGGGCGATCGGCCGCCGCCTTGGCCAGAGCCTTCACGATGATCGCGTCGAGCGGCTCGGGCACGTCGGGGCGGAGCGTGCGTGGCGCGGGCGCGGTCTCGGTGCAATGCGCGAAGCCGATCGCGATCACGTTGTCGCCGGCGAACGGCGGTCGCCCGCACACCAGGTGGTAGGCGAGGGCGCCCAGCGAGTACAGGTCGCTGGCGGCGTCGACGTTCTTGCCGCGCACCTGCTCCGGCGACATGTAGTGGGGCGTGCCCAGCAGCATGCCGGTGCCGGTGAGGCCGGCGCCGGTGGTGGCCTTGGCCAGGCCGAAGTCGATGAGCTTGACCGCGTTGCGCTCGCCGACGAGGACGTTCTGCGGCTTGAGGTCGCGGTGGATGACGCCGGCGTCGTGGGCGGCGGCCAGGCCGGTGCAGATCTGGGTCAGGTAGTCGAGGCAGTCGGCGATCGGGACCAGGCCACGGGTGGTGATGACCTCGGCCAGGGTGCGCCCGGGGAAGTACTCCATCGACAGGTAGAGCAGGCCGGGGCGCGCCTCGCCCAGATCGTGGATGCGGATCACCGCCGGCGAGCTGACCTTGCGCGCCGCCGCGGCCTCGCGGCGGAAGCGCTCGACCAGGGCGGTCTCGTCGGCGGCGAAGGCGGCGGCGATGACCTTGAGCGCGACCGTGTCGTCGAGGACCTCGTCGTGGGCGAGGTAGACCGCGCCCATGCCGCCGCGGCCGAGCAGGCGCTCGATGCGGTAGCGGTTGGCGAGGACGTCGCCGGGCGCCAGCCCGCCCGCCGCCGGCGCCGGCGCGCGCACCAGCGCGGTCTGGGTGCGGTCGAGACCGGGCGCCGCCCGCGGCGCCGGCGCGGCGCCGGCGGTACCGGCGGCGTCGGCGGGCGGTGACGCGGCGGCGGTGGCCGCGGGCGGCGCGGGAGACGCGGGCGGCGACGCCCCGCTCACGCTCCCGGCGAGCAGCCGCTGCTCGTCGATCAGCCGCGACAGCTTCTGGTTGAGCTCGAGGTCGACGCCGCACACGAGCGTCTCGAGGTTCTCGACGCGCTCGACCAGCAGCTTGCGCTCGCGCTGGAGCGCGAGGATCTCGTCGGCGGCCGGGGGCAGGGCGCGGCGCTCGTGCTCGAGGGCGAGCCGCGCCCGGCGCTCGCGGTACGCCAGGAGCTCACGGACGATCAGCACCGGCGAGCCGAACACCGCGAGGATCGCGACCACGGCGACGATCATCTCGTCCACGGGGCCCCCGTTGTACGTCCGCGCTCCCCGGCGCGCAACCGCGTGTCACCGCCGGGGGTCACGAGGTCGCGGGACACGTAGAGCGACTCGACGGTCTCGGCTCGGCCGCCGTGGAGGGTGGCCTGGGTCGAGCGGCCGGCGGGCAGCTCGACGTGGCAGAGGCCGAGCTCGGCGGGCAGGGCGGCGCCATAGCGGCGGTCGCCGCAGCGTCCGTCGAGGCTGACGATCACCGCCACGCCCCGGGCGCGCAGGCGCGTCAGCTCGGCGATCAGGCGCGCGCGATCGAGCCCCTGGTGGTAGCGGGGATCGCGGCCGCCGCTGGTGCCCTCGTAGGGCGGGTCGAGGTAGACGACGTCGCCGGGCTCGGCGGCGGCGAGCGCCACCGCGTAGTCGGCGGCGGCGGTGGTGGCGCGGTCGCGCAGGAGGGCGGCGGCGCCCTCGAGGCCGGCGCGCATGCGGTCGGGGTGGGTGCCGAGGCGGCGGCGGTCCGGTGACTGGTTGAACTCGCCGGCGGCGTTGAAGCGGACCGCGCTCTTCACGCAGCGGGCGAGCAGGTAGAGGAGGCGCGCCGGATCGCCGTCGCGGTTGAAGCGCGCGCGCACCCGGTCGTAGGCCGCGCGCGGCTCGGCGAGCTGATCGCGCCACAGGCGGGCGTAGGCGCGGGCCACGCGCTCGGGCGCGGCGATGATCTCGTCCCACAGCCGCACCAGCGGCGCGAAGCTGTCGCCGAGGTGGACGCGCTCGACCCGGCCGGCGTGGAGGGCGGCCAGGCTGAGCGCCGCCGAGCCGCAGCAGGGCTCGATCAGGCGCCGGGTGCCCGCCGGGACGTGGGCGAGGATCGCGGCGGCAAGCTTGCGCTTGCTGCCCTGGTACGGGACCGGGTGGGGCGGCGACGGCATCGTCAGCCGGTGGCGAGCGCGGCGAGCTCCTCGCCGGTCCAGCCCAGGAGGTAGAGGACGCGCTCGAGCCCGCCGCCGCCGAGCGCGGTGTCGGCGGCGGCGGCGACCCGCGGCTTGGCGTGGAAGGCGACGCCGAGCCCGGCGCGCTCGAACATGAGCAGGTCGTTGGCGCCGTCGCCGACCGCGATCACGCGGCCGGCGGCCAGGCCGTGGTGGGCCGCCAGCTCGTCGACCAGCTCGGCCTTGCGCGCCGGCGTGACCACCGGCTCGACCAGGCCCCCGGTGAGGCGGCCGGCGACGATCTCGAGGGTGTTGGCGTGGGCGTCATCGAGCCCGAGGCGGGCGGCGAGGGCGGTGGTGGCGAAGGTGAAGCCGCCGCTGACCACCGCCGCGAACCCGCCGTCGCGGTGGAGGCCCCGGACCAGCGTGGTGGCGCCCGGGGTCAGCGGCAGCTCGGCGGCCAGGCGGTCGAGCACGGCGGCGTCGAGGCCGGCCAGCCGCGCCGCCCGCGCGCGCAGGCTGGCCTCGAAGTCGAGCTCGCCCTGCATGGCGCGGGCGGTGATCGCGGCGACCTCCTCGCCGACGCCGTGGTGGCGCGCCAGCTCGTCGATGACCTCGATCGTGATGAGCGTCGAGTCCATGTCGGCCACCAGCAGCCGGGGGCCGGGCGCGGCCAGCGCGGCCGGCACCACCGCGACGTCGACGCCGTCGCCGAGCGCGGCCAGGAGGTGACGCCGCAGCGCCCGGGCGCGGGCGCGGGCGGGCTCGCCGCCGGCCGCGACCTCGACCGCCACCGCCAGCACCTCGGGGGCGGCGGCCGATCGCGTGGTCACCGCGCCCGCGGTCGCGCCCGCAGCGGCGAGGGCGCGGGCGAGCGCGGCGCGCCGCGCGGGGTCGGCGACGTCGGCGACGACGATGACGGTGAAGGCGTGCCCGGCGCCGGTCATCGCTCGAGCGCGGCGACCAGGTCGCCGTAGATACGCGTGCGCAGCCCGACCGGGTCGCGGCCGTCGCCGCCGAGCTCGGGCGCGACCACCAGCTCGGCCAGGGTGGCGTCGAAGCCGTCGGGGACGAACAGGCGGTCCCAGCCCAGCGGGCGGAGCCCGGCCGGCTTGTCGGCGATGCGGCCGGCGACCTCGCCGCGGAACAGCGCGACCTCGGCGTCGGCGGCGGTGCGCAGGGCGACGCACAGGTGGAAGCGCACCGGGGTCTCGCGCCACCACCGGCAGAAGCGGTTGTCGTTCTCCGAGTCGAGCTCGAGGCGCAGGCTGTCGCCGGCGACGGTCGTGAGATCGACGGCCTCGGCGATGCACGGGAAGACGTCGGCGGCCAGCACCATGCCGCGGGCGCGCTCGGCGGGGTCGGGGGCGCTGGTCGAGTACCCCGACGGCAGGCCGACCAGCTCGAGCTCCAGCGCGGGCGCGATGCGGCGCAGCTCGGCCGCGCGCGGCTCGTTGCCATCGAGGAAGCTCACCCGCACGGCCGGCACGGTACCACGTCGCCGTCGCGGCGCCGCGGCGCCGTGGCGCCGCGATGCTTGCGCCCGCCCCGGGCCCGGCCGAAGATGAGGCATGGTGCCTTCTCGTCGCGCGGCCCTGGCCGCGGTGGTGGTCGTCGTCGCCGGGGTGGGATTGGGGACCGGCTGCAAGGCGAAGCCGCCGGCGGCGCCCGCGCTCGAGCCGCGGACCCCCGAGGAGGCCGAGCGCGAGATCGCCGCGCTCCTCGACGAGGCCTACCAGAGCCTCAAGCGCAACAACGCGCCCGGCATGATGTCGCTCATCGCCGCCGACGCCTTCCTCGCCGGGCCCCGCTTCGGCGACGTCGCGGTCGAGCGCTCCGAGGCCCTGGTCGCCGTCGGCGAGGCGGTGCGTGGCAAGAAGGCGCCGCGGCTGCGCTCGAGCAAGCTCCAGGTCGGCGGCGCTCCCGAGGGGCGCTCGGCGTGGGCGGTCGATCAGCTCGAGCTCAACGGCAAGCCGCTGGTGGTGGTGGCGCTGGGGGCCGAGGTCGACGGCATGTGGGCGCTGACCGCGATCCAGGTCGCGCGTCTGACCCGCGACGCCGAGGCGCCGGCCGCGAGCGCGGCGTCGGCGTGGGCGCCCGCGAGCGGCGGCGCCCACCGCCCGGCCCCGCCCGAGGTCGCGACCGTCGTGGCCCAGCTCACGGGCGAGCCCGAGCGGCGTCTCGACTACCTCGATCACTACGCCGACCGCGAGTCGATGGTCGTGCGCTCCGGCCCGAAGTCGGCCGTGCGCGGGGTCAAGGACATCAAGAAGGCCTGGAAGAAGCAGGCGCCGGTGTGGACCCTGGGCGAGGCGCTGGCGTCGGCGACCACGCCCGACGGCGCCTTTGCCTGGGCGCTGCTGCCCGCCGCCCTCGACGGCGAGCCGGCGGGGACCCGCCGGGTCTTCATCGTGCTCGAGCGGTTCGTCCCCGAGGTCGAGGGCGACGCCGAGGCCGCCGCCGCCGCGTCGGACGCGGCGCTCCTGCCCTGGCGGCTGGTGGTCCTGCACGAGTCGGCGCCGTCGCCGTAGGCCGCCGGAGCCATCGAGATGTGCGACACGATGGTCGCGATCACCGGGGGGCGGGTGCTCTTCGCCAAGAGCTCCGACCGCGATCCCAACGAGGCCCAGCTCCTCGACTGGCAGCCGCGGCGGCGCCACCCGGCCGGCGCGCCCCTGCGCTGCACCCACCTCACGATCGCCCAGGCCCGCGAGACCCACGCCGTGCTGCTGTCGCGGCCGTTCTGGATGTGGGGCGCCGAGATCGGCGCCAACGAGCACGGGGTCGTGATCGGCAACGAGGCGGTGTTCACGCGCCAGCCCTACGCCGCGACCGGGCTGACCGGCATGGATCTGCTCCGCCTCGCGCTCGAGCGCGCGGCGACCGCCCGCGAGGCGGTCGAGGTGATCGGGCTCCTGCTCGAGCGCCACGGCCAGGGCGGCGGCTGCGGCCACGAGGATCGCGGGTTCACCTACCACAACAGCTTCCTGGTCGCCGATCCGACCGGCGCGTTCGTGGTCGAGACCGCCGGCCGGCGCTGGCAGGTGCAGGCGGTGACCCGGGCGTGGTCGATCTCCAACGGCCTGACCCTGCCCGGCATCGCCGGCGAGAGTGATCTGATCAGGACCGCGGTGTCCGGATGCCGGACGAGGAGGGCGCGCACCCTGGCCGCGGCGTCCGCCGCGTCCTCGGTCACCGACCTGTTCGCCGCCCTCCGCGATCACGGCGACGGCGGCGACCCCGTCGTCGGTGCGGGGCCGGGGCGGGCGCCCCGCTACCGCTGGCACAACGGCGCGATGGCGGCGCCGTGCATGCACGCGGGCGGCGTCCTGGCCGCGTCGCAGACCACGGCGTCCTGGGTGGCCGAGCTGGCGCCGGGCGCGATCCGGCACTGGGTCACCGCCACCGCCGCGCCGTGCACCGGGCTGTTCAAGCCGGTGCGGGTCGACGAACCCCTCGACCTCGGTCCGGCCCCCACCGATCGCGCCGACGCGCGCAGCCTGTGGTGGCGGCACGAGCGGCTGCACCGCCGGGTCATGCGCGAGCCGGCGGCGCTCCTGCCGCGGTTCGCCGGTGAGCGCGACGCCACCGAAGCGCGCTGGCTGGCGGCGGCGCCGCCGCCGCGCGAGGCCTTCGCCGAGGGCGACCGCCTGCTCGCCGACTGGACCGCGCGGGTGACGGCCGCCGGCGGGCGCGATCGTCGGCCGCCCCTGGTGCGGCGCTACTGGGCGGTGCGGGCCCGCCGCGCCGGCCTGGTGGCGTGAGCGTCACGCCGCGCCGGCGGCGCCGCGGTCCGGACGTCACGGCGGCGGCAGCGCGCGCGCCACGGTGGCGAGCTGATCGCGCAGCCAGCGCCCGGCGGCGTCGCCGTGGGTGCGCTCGTGCCAGAGTTGGTGGATCGCGAACCCGGTCACGCCGAGCGCCGCCGGCGGTGGCCGCGTGACCAGGCGGTGGGGCGCGGCCAGGGCGGCGGCGACGCGCGCCGGCAGGGTCACGACCAGATCCGTGGTGGCGACGACGTGGGGCACCACCAGGAAGTGGGGCACGGTCACGGCGACCCGCCGCCGGCGCCCCAGCCGCGCCAGCGCGTCGTCGACGTAGCCGCCGGCGGTGCCACGCGGCGCGATCAGCACGTGGTCGAGGTCGCAGAAGCGGTCGAGGGTCAGGCGGCGGGTGGCGGCGGGGTGGCCGCGGCGCAGCGCGCACACGAAGCGCTCGTCGAACAGGTGGCGCTGGTAGAGCCCGGGTCCGGACAGATCCCGCGGGCGCGGCGGCGCGAGCACGAGGTCGACGTCGCCGGCGGCCAGGGCGGCGGCGAGGTCGTCGGGGACGGCGCGCACGAAGAGGTCGACGCCCGGGGCGATCGTCGCCAGCCGGGCGACCAGCGCGGGCAGGAGCACCAGCTCGGCGTAGTCGCCGATCGCGAGGTGGAAGGTGCGGCGGGCGGTGGCCGGGTCGAACGGCGCGGGCGGGCGCAGCGCCGCCGCCAGCTCGGCGAGCGCGCGCTCGAGCGCCGGCGCCAGCGCCAGCGCCCGCGGCGTCGGCACCATCACCTCGTGCGGGGATCGCGGGCCGCGGGCGCCGCGCGGGCCGCGGACCAGGAGCGGGTCGGCGAGGAGCCGGCGCAGGCGGGCCAGGGCGTGGCTGGCCGCCGACTGGCTGATGCCGAGGCGCGCCGCGGCCCGGGTGACGTGGCGCTCGGCGAGCAGGGCGTCGAGCACCCGCACCAGGGTGAGGTCCACGCCGCGGAGCGCAGCATGAGCAGTACGCATGATCAACATGCATACCATGCGTTGGACGCATGGACGGCGCGGGGCCACGATGGGCGCACCAAGGAGCTCGCCATGTACGTCATCACCGGAGTCACTGGAAACACCGGCGCCGTCGTCGCCGACACCCTGCTCACCGCCGGCAAGCCGGTTCGCGTCGTCGTCCGCGACGCCGCCCGCGCCGCGCCCTGGCGCGCCCGCGGCGCCGAGGTCGCGGTGGCCTCGCTCGAGGACACCGCCGCCCTGACCGCCGCGTTGCGCGGCGCGACCGGCGCCTACCTGCTGGTGCCGCCCCGCCTGGCCTCCGCCGATCCGGCGGGCGAGAACCGGGCGGTGGTGGCGTCGCTGGCGGCGGCGACGCGGGCGGCGGCGGTGCCCCACGCCGTCCTGCTGTCGTCGATCGGCGCCCAGCACCCCGACGGCACCGGGCCCATCGCGACGCTGCACCACGCCGAGGCCGCGCTGGCCGAGGTCACCGCCCTGACCGCGGTGCGCGCCGCGTACTTCATGGAGAACTGGGGCGCGTCGCTGGGCGCGGTCGCCCGGGGCGCGCTGCCGACGTTCCTGCCCCGGGCCCTGGCCATCCCGATGATCGCGACCCGCGACATCGGCACCACCGCCGCCGCCGCGCTGGTCGAGGGGCCGGGCGGCGAGCGCCGCCGCGTCCTCGAGCTGGCCGGGCCGCGCCCGTACAGCGCCGACGACGTCGCCGCCGCCGTGGCGGCGATCACCGGCCAGCCGGTGGCGGCGGCCGAGGCGCCCCTCGACGCCGTGGTGCCGACCTTCACCAGCTTCGGCATCTCGGCCACGATGGCCGCGCTCTACCGCGAGATGTACGCGGCGATCATCGCCGGCCGGGTCGACTGGGAGGGCGGCGCCACTCGCGCCGTGCGCGGCCCGACGCCGCTCGAGGACGTGCTGCGCAAGCTGCTCGCGCGCTGACCGGCGGCGGCCGCGCGCGGTACGCTGGCCGCGGTGATCCGCGACGTCGACGTGATCGTGATCGGCGCCGGCCTGTCGGGGCTGGTGTGCGCCACCCGGCTGGTCGGCGGCGGCGCTCGCGTGCGCGTGCTCGAGGCCCGGCCGCGCGTCGGCGGCCGGCTGCTGGGGCGGCGGGTCGGGGACGGCGTCTTCGACCTCGGGGGCCAGTGGTGGACGTCGGGGCAGCCCCGGCTGGCCGCGCTCGCGGACGAGCTGGGGGTGGCGCGCGCGCCGCAGCACCGGCTCGGCGCCGCGGTCGTGGCCCTCGCCCCCGACGGCGCCCCGCGCTCGCTGCCGGGGCGGGTGGTGGCGGCGCTGGCGCGCGGACGGCGCCTGGCGGCGCTGTCGCGGATGATCGCGCGGGCCGCCGCCGGCGACCTGCCGGCGGCCTGGGATCACGAGAGCGTCGGCGCCTGGCTGGCCCGCGAGCTCGGCGACCCGGTGCTGCGCGCGCACGTCGCGCTCCACTGCGAGATGACCTTCGCCACCGATCCCGACGAGCTGTCGCTCCTCGACTACCTGACCCAGCTCGCCGCCACCGGCGGCCACGGCGATCCCTTCGACGGCCGGCCCGGCGACGAGCACCGGCTGGTGCCGGGCGCGCACGCCCTGCCGGCGCGGCTGGCGGCGGCGCTGGGCGAGCGGGTGACCTGCGCGGCCCCGGTGGTCGCGGTGCGCGACGGCGTGGGTCCGGTCGAGGTCGAGGTCGACGGCGGCGCGGTCGCGCGCGCCGGGCGGGTGGTGCTCGCCGTCCCGCCGGCGGTCGCGCGCGCCATCGCGTTCGCGCCGGCCTTGCCCCCGGCGCTGGCCGCCGCGGCGCAGGCGTCGCGGCCGGGGCCGGTCGTCAAGTGCGTCGCGGTCTACGCGCGACCGTTCTGGCGCGACGAGGGGCGCTCGGGCGAGGCCTACCTCCGCCCCGGGCTGGTGCGCGCGACCGTCGACGCCTGCACCGACGACGGCGTCGCCGCGCTGGCCGCGTTCGTGGTCGCCGGACCGGCGCGGACCTGGGCCGCGGCGCCGCTCGCCGAGCGGCAGGCCACCGTGCGCGCCGAGCTCGGCCGCCTGTTCGGACCCGCCGCCGCCGCGCCCGTCGACCTGGCCTGCGTCGACTGGGGCGCCGAGCGGTGGAGCGCCGGCTGCGTGCCGACCCTGCCGCCGGGCGCGCGCGCCGGCGGCGCGGCGTGGCGCGGCGCGCACGGTCGGGTCGTGCTCGCCGGCACCGAGGCGGCGACCACCTGGCCCGGCTTCATGGAGGGCGCGATCGAGGCCGGCGAGGTGGCGGCGGCGGCGATCCTGGCCGGCGCCTGATCCTCCACCCGCTCCTGGACACCGACCGGGTCGGACGCCGTCGCGGGCACGTCAGCCGGTCCGGTGCGCCAGGCATGTCGGCGTGCTCGGCCGTCGCGCCGCGGCCCGGCTACCGGGCGAGCTGGTGCTTCGGGTAGAGCACGATCTCGATGCGGCGGTTCTTGGCCTTCTGGCGCGCCGCCGGCCGGTACTCGCCGAACGCCACCGCCGCCAGGCGCCGCGGATCGACCTTGGCCTCCTGCTGCAGGTAGTGGACGACGGTGAGGGCGCGGGCGCTCGACAGCTCCCAGTTGCTGGCGAAGCGCGGCGGCTCCTTGCCGCGGGTGCGGATGGGCGTGTCGTCGGTGTGGCCCTGCACCCAGATCTGCTTGTCGGGGAGATCGTTTAGCGCGGCGCCGACCCGCGCCAGCACCGCCTGGCCGCGCGGCGTCAGGTCGGCCTCGCCGAGCTTGAACAGCACCTTGTCGACCAGCTCGAGCGTGACCTCGTCGCCGCGCTGGGTGACCTCGCCCGAGCCGCTCACCACCGCCGCCAGCTTCTCCTGCAGCCGCGCCGCCTCGGCGGCCTTGGCGGCGATCTCGGCCTGGCCGGCGCGCAGCTCGTCGGCGGCCTTCTTCTCGACCGCGAGGGCGTCGCGCGCCTCGAGGAGCTCGCGCTCGAGGCGCGCCCGCTCCGCGTCCTCGGACACCGCGCCCGCCGCCGGCACCGGCGCCGGCCCGCCGCCGCGCGCGCTCAGGTACGCGGCGACGCCGCCGCCGATGCCGACGACGATGGCGGCGCCGATGACGGTCATCGCCAGCTTCTTGCCGCGCTGGGGCCGGGGCCGGACCTCGTCGCGGGACTCGCCGCGGGCGCGCCGCACACCGCCGGGGGGAGACGGTCGAACCAGGACGCCACTCGCATCGGGGAGGGAGATCGCCATGGTCCTCGTCCTAGCAAGGACGGTTCCGCGCGCGATCGCCAGGATCTCGCGGAGCTGCGGGCGCGCCGCGTCGCCGCGGTGGAGCCTCGACACCCACCGCGGCGGCGCCGCCGAGCGTGTGAAGGGATCAGCTCGCCAGCAGCGTGCGCGCGCCGGGCGCGGCCCGCGGCGGCGGCGGCGGCGGCATCGGTGGCCGCTCGGCGCGCTGCTCGGGGCGGCGGTCGGTCTGGGTCTCGTCGTCGTCGCCGGCGCTCTCGGCCACCGACGCCGCGTCGCGCCCGAGGCCGGCGGCGTCGAACAGCGTGCGGTACGCGGGAGGCAGCGAGGCGTAGCGCGAGGCGAGCAGGCTGCGCGAGACGAACAGCTCCTCGCGCTTGCCGTCGGCGATGTCGCGCTTGAGCGAGATCTCGCCCGGGACCCGGCTCTTCTGCACCATCGTGCGGATGGTCGGCGCCAGCAGGTCGAGCAGCGCCCGCCCCGGCTCGGCCGGGTCGGGCAGGGCGCGGAGCTGGGTCTTGCCGATCACCACCTCGCGGGTGCGGCGGCGGGCGAGCGCCGGCTCCATGGCCTCGATCACGGCCAGGGCGAGGCGCGAGAGCTGGGCGGCGTCCTCGCCGGCGATCTCGGTCTCGACGCCGGTGGTCTGGCCTCGCTCGTCGAGGAGCACGCACGTCACCGTGGTCGCGGCGGGACGATCGAACGACAGCCGCCACCCCGTCGAGGCCCTCTGCGCGTGCTCGCGCACCGTCAGGACCAGCTCGTCGCCCTCGCGCTCGGCCTCGAGCAGCGCGCCGCGGTCGAGCTGGATGCGGGTCGGCGCGGGCTTGCCGAGCAGGCGCTTGTGAGGGAGCCGGACGACGAGGCCAGGCACGAGCGCGGCGAGGCGCGCCGGTCCGGACCACGGCGGATCGGTGAGGTCGAAGGCCACCGTGAAGCGGGCGGCGAAGGCCTGGGCCTCGGCGCCACGCTCCGCCTTCCAGCTCCACCGCCACGCGGTGCGCGGGAGCTGGTGGTGATCGAAGAACGCGGCGGCGGCGGCGAACGCCGCCTGCATCGCGCGGTCGACCCGCGGCTCGGCGGCGGCCGCGGCGGCGCGCTTCTCCAGCGCGGCGCGCGACAGCGAGATGGCGTGGCGCGCCCCCTCGAGCGCGCGCAGCGCCGTCTGCTGGACCAGGGAGGCGTCCTTGGCCACCGAGGGCTGCGACAGCGCGACCGCGCCCTCGATCGAGCGCTCGAGCGCGGTCAGCTTGGCGCCCTCCTGATCGACGTCGCGCTTGGCGTCGCGGGCGCGGGTCCGCAGGGCCTCGAGCTGGGCGGCGGCGCCGAACATCGCGGCGCAGGCCTCGACCGCGGCGCCGACGATGTCGATGAAGTTCTCCTCGAACGGGAATGGCGTTCCGTCGCCGTAGCGGTACATGGGCACCTCCCGGGTGGCCGCTCGTGGCCACCCCGAGCAGGAGCAACCCACGTGCCAGGCGCCCCACCGCCTTTCAGGGGGATGGCCGACCGATCCGGGAGGTGGGCCGGGGATCCGAACCCCACCATGGGGCGCGGTCCCCCGCCGGGCCGGCGCGGCCGGGGGCCCTCGCGGCGCGGGCGGGCGGCCCGGCGGCGCGGCCGCGTCGCGGCTACCATGCGCCGGTGAGCGAGCCGTTCCGCTACCTGTTCCGCGTCCGCTACGCCGAGTGCGACGCGCAGAAGATCGTCTTCAACGCGCGCTGGGGCGACTACGTCGACCTGGCGTCGACCGAGTACACGCGGGTGCTCTTCGGCGCGGTCGATCCCGCGACCGCCGGGCTCGACTGGCGCCTGGTGCGTCAGGTGGTGGAGTGGCGCGCGCCGGCGCGCTTCGACGACGTCCTCGTCGCCGAGGTCGCCACCGTGCGCGTCGGCACGACGTCGTTCACGCTGGCCACGCGCTTTCGCCGCCACGGCGAGGACGCGATCCTGGTCACGGCCGAGACCGTGTACGTCGTGGTCGATCCCGCGCGCGGCACCAAGCAGCCGGTGCCCGATCGACACCGCGCGGCGCTCGAGCGCGGCGTCGACGGCGCCGTGATCGATCACGCCGGGATCGGCACGCCGGGACCGGCGACAACAGCGGCATCGGTCGCCCCATCGCCGACCGAGGGCTGAGGCCGCCTCGCCCGGGTGGCGCCTCGGGTCGCCAGCGTGAACCACGTTTCCGCGGCGTGGGCGCCTCGGTCGCTTCCGGACCTGAACGGAAACAGTGGGATCCAGCGAGCGTAAGGACGGGTACGCGGCGTGCAAGCGCCAGGACCCGTGCGGGCCGAATCGGTGACCATCGACGACGGGCGTCAGCTCGGCGACGACGAGCTGGACGTGCGGGTGGACGGTGACGACACGCGCGGCGGGCCCTCGCTCGCGCTGACCCCGCGGCCGGCGCTCGACCTCGAGGCGGGCGACTCGAGCGACGATCTCACGCTCGACGAGCGCCGGCGCCCGGGTCCGCTGGGGCCGATCCTGGCCGAGCACGTGATCGAGCTGGTGCTCGAGCGCACCCACGCCCGTCGCCCGCACCGGCCGCTGGCGCCGCGCACGCCGGCGGTGTCGGTGACGTTGACCGCCCGCGCGGTGGATCTCGGCGCCGGCCCGCTGGCGATGGAGGCGCTGTTCGAGGTCGCGGCCCGCGCGGTGTCGGCGTTCTGCGATCACGGCTTCCTGGCCGTGGTCCGCCCCGGCGACGGCCCGACCTTCCTGTTCCCCTTGCCGGCGGGCCCCGAGCTCGACGGCGAGCCGCTCGACGAGGTGGTCGCGCTGTGCCGCCAGCTCGACGAGGAGCAGGCGCGGACCAGCGCGGTCGCGATCGCCGAGCGCTTCCGCGCCGGGCTGGAGCGGGCGCCGGTCCTGCGCGACCTCCTGCTCGAGGTCCGGCTCGGCGAGGGCGCGATCGTCGGCGCGCCCGCGCGCGTCGGCGTGCTCCTGCCGGCCGCGGTGTGGCGGCCGGCCTGAGCCCTTCACCGACCGCGGTCGGAGATTGCGGGAAACGAACGGCGAGCTGCCTGAGCCGGCCGAGCGTGAGCGAGGGCGTGTCGAAGGCCGACACGCCGCGGCCGTCGCGCGAGTGATGTCGGGCGCTTGCCGGCGCCGTTCGTTGGGAGCCGGAGGCGCAGGCGAGGCGGCGCGCGCACCGTGTGAAGGAGTCGCACGCTCGGGTCGATCGGTCGGTCCCCGCGAGGACGCCGGTGCCGAGCCGAGCCGGAGCCGATCACCTCGGCTGCGCCCCGGCTCAGCGGCGGTGGCGAGCGTCGACGGCGGCCAGGCGGCCCACGCCGGCGGCGCCGCGCTCGCCGGGCGCGGTGTCGAACCAGGCCGCCAGGAGCTCCTTCGCCATGTCGTCGGACAGGGTCCGGTTCGACAGGCACAGGACGTTGGCGTGGTTCCAGATCCGCGCCGCCGCCGCGGCGCCGGGGTCGGCGCACAGCGCGGCGCGTATGCCGGCGACCTTGTTGGCGGCGATCGAGATGCCGGTGCCCGACCAGCAGAAGAACACGCCCTCGTCGCACGCCCCCGACGCCACCGCCAGCGCCGCGGCCTCGGCGACGTCGGGCCAGGGCTCGTCGTGGCCGCTGGCGATCGCCCCGAACGGCACGACGGTGTGGCCGCGGTCCTCGAGCGCGCGGCGGACGGTGGCGTGGACCGGGTACGGCTCGTCGGAGGCGAGGGCGATGCGCATGGGGCGGTTCTACCTCGGCCCGTCGGCGCCGGCGGCGCCCGCGCCGCCGCGCCCGGCCGCCGGCGGCAGGCTGGCGACGTGCAGGGTCTGGGTCGGGAAGGCGAACGCGCTGCCCGCGGTCTCGACCACGTCGATGAACCGCATCAGCACGTCCTCGCGCAGGCCGCGGAACTCGTTCATGTCGGCGGTCTCGAACCAGGTCATGATCTCGAGGTCCAGCGACGACGCGCCGAACCCGGCGAAGCGGACGACGATCGTGTCCTTCCACACCCGCGGGTGCTCCTGCAGGATCGTCCGGAAGCCGTCGAGGATCTGGCGGAGCTGGGCGCCGGTGGTCGCGTACTCGACGCCGATCGTGATCGCCAGGCGGATGCGGTCGCGCTCGGCGAAGCACTCGACCCGCGACTCGGCGACCTGGGCGTTGGGGATCGAGATGACCGTGCGGTCGAGGGTGCGCACCCGCGTCGAGCGCAGCCCGATGGCCTCGATCGTGCCCATCTGCTGGTCGATCTTGACGAAGTCACCCTCGCGGAACGGCTGGTCGACGCCGATCGAGAAGGCGCCGAACAGGTTCTCGATGGTCTTCTGGGCGGCGAGGGCGAAGGCGATGCCGCCGATGCCGAGGCCGGCGATCAGGCCGGCGACCGGATAGCCGAGGTGCGACAGCAAGCTGATGACCGCGATGATGAGGACGACGACCTTGCCGACGCGCACCGCCAGCGGCACCAGCGAGCGGCCGATGGGCTTCTCCTTGGCCCACGCGCTCGAGGCCACCGAGCGCTGGACCTGATCGAGGACCCGGAGGACGCCCCAGAACAGGCAGACGAAGAGCAAGCCGCGGATGGCGCTGCCCAGCGAGGCCTCGGCCGGGGCGTAGAGCTCGAGCGGCTCGACGAGCGCGCGCAGCACGATCAGCGTCCACGCCCAGCGCGCCGGGCCGGCGGTCACCCGCAGCATCTCGTCGTCCCACACCGTGTCGGTGCGGCGGGCGAGGCGGCCGAGGATCGCCCGCGTCAGCCGCCACATCACGTAGCCGAGGGCGTACGCGCCGACGAGCAGGATCGGCAGCGCCAGCCACTGCCACCACAGCAGCTCGAGCGGGCCGGCGCGGAGCAGCCACGCCGGCAGGTGATCGGTGAGCCAGCGGTTGGGCAGGCGCTGGTACCAGGCGTCGACGCGGGCGACGACCGCCGCCGAGAAGCGCCAGCGGCCGTCGCCGCCGCGCACCAGGGTGACCGCCTCGGCGCCGCCCGGGCCGGGCACCGCCGCCAGCTCCTCGAGCTCGGGCGGGCGGCCGTCGCCGCGGTTGCCCTCGGGCGTGTCGTCGACGCGCTCGGGCTCGAACCAGACGTGGCGATCGAGCACGGCCTTGAGGCGGCGGGCGAGCTCCGGCCCGCGGTCGCGGGTTCGCGGATCGAGGGTGAGGAAGCTGGCGGCGCGCGTGAAGTCGGCGTCGCGCGCGGCCTCGAGGAACCCGACCAGGGCGCGGCGTGGGGTCTCGCCGCCGGGGGCGTGGACGGCGCCGGCGTTGCGCTCGGCGCCGCCGGGCGCCGCGCCGGGCTGGGCGTGGGCGACGCCGCCGAGCACGAGGAGCCAGGCCGCGCAGCACGCGATCGTGATCGTGGCGAGCGGGGAGCGTGACATGGCGCCGACCCTAGCAGCCGGCGGCGGCCGGGTCAGGTCGCATGCCGGCGGACGACGAGCGCGGCGGACGCGGGGAGGCGGCGACGGCGATCAGGGCAGCGCCTCGTCGAACGACAGCCCGCCGACCCGGGTCGTGCAGCCGCCGTCGACCAGGGTCTCGCCGAGCAGGTCGAGCTCCTGCAGGGTCACCTCGGCCAGGCTGCCGACCAGCGCCCCCGCGGTCTGGGTGATCGTCACCGTGCCGCCGGTCGCGCTGTAGAACTGCGTCGGTCCCTGGCCGGTGACCAGGTCGCCGATCACGGTCACGCACACGCCGCACGTCGTGTACCCGGCGTCGGCGCCGGTGATCGCGTAGGTGCCGGGCGTCGGGTCGCCGCCGGCGAACGCGCCGCGCCCGCCCTTGAGCTGCACGAACACCACATCCCGCGTCGCGGCGTCCGCCGCCACCGTCATGCTCACGCTCAGCACCCGGCTCCCCGCCGCCCCGCTCGCCATCGCCGTCCCGTCGCGCGCCCCCAGCGCCCCCAGATCCTCCACCACCGTACAGCTCCGCGCCGGCGCATCCATCCCCGCCGCCGCGTCCACGTCACCTCCGGCGTCCCCGACCTCCGAACACCCGGCGAGCACGAGGAGACCGACCACGATCCGCTTCATGCCGCACCCGGGAGCAACGCCCGTGCCCGATCGGGGACATGCCCGATCGGGGACATATCAGCGGTGAGATAACCGTTCCGCATGGTTAGCGAATTTCGTGGCAGCAAAGACCGTCTGGGCTGCCACACGAGGCCGAAACCGGCTAGTTGCCCCGCTCGCCGACACGCTCGTCGAGTCGCTCGTCGACCACCTCGCGCGCGGGGGTCGGAACGACCTCGAAGCGATCGAAGCCGGCCGGCAGGTGCGGGGTGCGCTTGCTCAGGTTGAGGACGAGGAACAGCTCGCCGGGCTCGCGCCGGAGCGAGAAGCCGATCCGCTCCCACGCATGGCAGCGGCGGGCTTCGTTCCCGTTGAGCACGGCGAGGCTACAGCCGGTGCCGAGCGTCTCGACGAGGCGACGTACGACGGCGAGATCCACCAGGCGCTCGCGCCACTCTTCATCGAGGTTGACCTCCTCGATGAAGAGCAGCGCGGTGCCGAGGTTGTCGCCGAAGTCGTCCTTGAGCCACCCGTCCTCGAACAGCGCGTCGTGGAGCGGCACGAGCGCGCCGTCCATGACGTCGTCGAGGTTGGCGCCGACGTCGAGCGCCTCGCCGTAGTGAATGACGGTGGCGCGGACGCTACCGATCACATCCTCCTGCACGGTGTCGTCGTGATCTCTCACGACGACCGCGCGCCAGCGAACCACGAGACCCTCGTTCTCGTTCGGCTCGCTGACGGTCAGGTCGGTCTCCAGTCGTAGGCGTATCACGGGCACTCTCCTCGCCGGCTCCTTGGCCGGCCTACTCCTCGTTGGTGTCGTCGTTGTCGGTGCGCTTCGACTTCTTGCTCTTCTTGTCCTTGCCCTTGGTCGGCGGCGGCTCGTCGAGCAGCAAGACGGCCTCGCGGCGCACCTCGGGGGCGAGGTGCGCGTAGCGAAGGGTCATCTTGATGTTGGCGTGCCCGAGCAGCTCGCGGATGGCCATGATCGAGACGCCGCGGATCGCCAGGTGGGAGGCAAACGTGTGCCTCAACTTGTGCCAGCCGATCGGCATCATCTTGGCGTGCCGGCAGATGAGCCGGAGCGCGTTGTCGGTCACCCAGTGCGCCAGGGGCTTGCCGGTCTTCGAGGAGAAGACCAGCTCGCCGCGCCGGGACTTGTAGATCGTCCTCAGCGCGCGGATCGCGTCGTTTGAGAGCGGGACCTCGCGATCCTTGCCGCTCTTGGGCGTACCGAACACGCCTTCGACCAGGTTCTGGACGACGGAGAGCTTGCCGCCGTCCAGATCCACGTCCTCCCAGCGGAGCCCGGTCAGCTCGCCGTGCCGCAGGCCAGTCCGGACGGCGACGATGACCATCGCCTTCCAGGGGTCCATCGGCTCGGCCGCCGCGATCAGCCGGTCGGTCTCCTCGAAGGAGAGGAACGTCGGCCGTCCAAGCGGCGCCGGCTGGCTCGGCCACTCGGGAACGGCCACGATGTGGCCCTTCTTGCGAGCGTAGCTGAGCAACGCGCGGAACTCGCTCAGGAGCCGCGCCACGGTGGCCGGCTCGAACTCGTCCTGCTCGTGCATCCGGACGCGCCAGGTCTCGACCTTGTCGAAGTCGATCTGGTCGAGGCGCAGCTTGCCGAACTCAGGGAGGATGTGGGCGTTGAGGGTGTGGATCTTGTGCTTGACGCTCGAAGGCTTGTTGTCGGCCTTGGACTTGGCGAGCCAGACCGGGGCGAAGTCTTCGACGGTCGGGACCTCCTTGACCGCGGGCGCGGCCGGTGCGGGGGGCTTGGGATCGGTGGTTCCGGACTCCCGGATCCGCGTGATGGCGATGCGTTCGGCTTCGAGGGCGCCGGCCTTCGTGTCCTTCTCACCGTAGTCGGTGGGGACGCCGAAGATGCGGCGCTTGGTCCCGTCGGGGAACGTCACCATCTTGCGGAAGAACCAGTGTCCAGTGCGCTTGTCCTGCTTTGCGGGCATCGATCGAATTCCTCTCGATGCCAACCGCCGAGCTTCCACGCGGCAGACAATGACACCGCGTCGCGCGGTGTGCAAAGGGCGGGCATCGAGATGTGCGCGCGGCGGGATCGCGTCCCGCCGCGCGCGGTGAAGGGTTGACGGTGGTCGCGCGAACGGCGCGCGACGTCAGAAGGGCGCGTCCGCGGCGACGCCGTTGGCGCTGCCGCTGGACGCGTCGAAGTACCAGTCCCAGTCCTCGGTGTTGGGCTTGCCGAGGATGTTGTCGCGCGGGCGAAGCGTCTCGATGAGGTGGGTCTCCATGTCGAGCGCCTGCGCGCGCGGCGTCACGATCACGGCGGCCTCGGCGGTGTCGCGGTTGTAGGTGAGCCCCGGGTCGTGGCCTTCGCCATAGTCGCGGCCGTGACCCTGCCAGCGACGCCAGATTTGAAGATGACGTGTGAGTGTCTCGTAGAGGCGGTCGGCCGACGAGCTACCTACGTAGACGATCACCCGCTCGCCCGACGCATCCGGCGCACGGATGACGTACGCGCCCGAGAGACCGCGGAGCGCGGTGACCCAGGCCGGGTACGCCTCGCCGCGCGCGCCGACGGGGCGGAAGTGCAAGGCGCCGTTCCGGCGTCCGCGCGCGTCGTCGAGCAAGCGCACGAGCGCCGGGAGCTGACGGGTCCAGAAGCCTTCGTTGTCGCCGTACTCGTCGGTGTCGTCGCCCTTGCGCAAGAGCGTCTCGATCGTGTCGCGCACGGAGCGCCAGTGGTTCCAGACGATCGCGGCGGCGGTGGGCTCGAGCGAGCGCAGGTCGTTGCGGAG
Source organism: uncultured delta proteobacterium (assembly GCA_900696455.1). Lineage (GTDB taxonomy): Bacteria > Myxococcota_A > Polyangia > Haliangiales > Haliangiaceae > UBA2376. The sequence continues at coordinate 48,422 of CAADGB010000043.1, read as the reverse complement.
CGCGAGCGTGATGTGGTTGCTCGCGTAGCGCACGTCGGCGTGATTGGTCGCGGGGTGGCCGGTGCCATCGCCCGACGCGTCGTCGCGGTCGCCGACCGACGCGACGATGCGGCGGCGGTCGGCGAACCTATCGCGGAGCCGCGCGATGGCGGCGGTCGGGTCGGGCAAGAGCGATGGCGCGCGCCACGTCGAAAGCCTCGCGTTACGTTGCGGCTCGTCGTGATACGGCTCGGCCTCGATGCGGGCCAGCATCGCGCGACCCGCAGCCGTCAGCTTCGCGACCTTCGAGCGCGAGTAACCGCGGTACGACGTCGGCGCAGCTTCGAGGCGGGCGTCGACCAGCAGGGCATGGCGGAGGATTCCGCCGTCGGCTGCCGCGCCCACGAGGCGCTCCCGCGTGACGAAGAAGCGTAACTGCGTGTCCTCGCCATCGGACCAATCGATGACGGCACCGATCCAATCCGTCCACACCCCGGGATCCGGCAGCGTGGTGAAGATCGCGGCGAGCTTCGCATCGGCGTCTGCGAGGTTGTCGAAGAGATAGCGATCGTGGGCGCCGTCCTTCACGACCGTTACGGTCACGCGCTCGACGCGCGGCGGGCCGGCGGCGTTGCGCGGCTCGGCGATCGCCGCTTCCAGGCCGAGGCGCGACACGAGATCGGCGCGGCTCGCGTTGGTCCAGCGCACGTCGCCGACGGCCCAATCGAAGGACCGTGAGTCACTCGCCTGCGCGCGGGCGGACCGGAGGAACAAGTGACGCAGGATGCCGCCATCGGCGAGCGCGCCGCGGAGGACGTGGGCGTCGACGTAGGTGCGGCCGTCGATCTGATGGCCGTCGGACCAGCGGATCGAGAAGGCGAGCAGCGCGCCCGTGGGGCCCGTCACGGGCGGGTGCTGCGTGAAGGCGTGCGCGAGCATCGCGTCGGCCTCCGCGATGGAGGGGAAGCGGCCCGCGCGCACGGCAGGATGCTGCGAGGCGACGATGTGAACGGCGTCGATGCCGGGGGCGATCTGGCTCACGAGGCCCTCCACGTGTCGCCGTCGAGCCAGGACACGCTCTGGACGGCGGGCCAGAAGCCGAGGCTGTGCGCGGCGACCTGGAGCGCCGTGACGTAATCGGGCGCGAGGTGGTGGGTGACGTACTCGCCTCCGCGCGGTCCCTTGTAGCGAATCCTCCACTGCACGCGCTTGCCGCCGGACGTGACGGCGTTGCGCGCGCGCGATCCGGCGCCGTGGAGCACCTGGTCGATGTGCGTCGCGAGCGCGGGGAGCTGCTCGTTCCAGAAGCGGACGCTGTCGCGGTACGTGAGGTCCGGATCGTCGTCGAGCTGACGGCGCACATGCTCGACGGTCCTTGCCCAGCGATCCCAGATCGCGCCCTGCGGCTTGCCGATCAAGGCGCGGAGGCGAGACATGTCGCTCGCGAGCGCGAGCGAGATCCAGTTGGCGGCGTAGCGGACGTCGCGGTTGGTCGTGCGCGGCACGGTGCGGCCATGCCCCATCCACACAGGAACCGGCGAACGAATGGCGGCGAAGTGCGCCTCCAGCTCGGCAACGGCGGTCCTGGGATCGGGCAAGAGCGAGACGCCCTGGTGCTCGCTGGTCGTGCCGATCGGGAGGAGCTGCTCCTCGGGGATGTAGAGCAGGTTGCGTCGCCCGCCGAGCTTCGGCTCGCGATCGAGGCGGCGGAGCAACTCCTCACCCCAGGCGCGCTCGTCTTCGTTCGTGGTCGGGTGATACTCGCGCCACCGCTGTCCGACGATCGCGAGGTGCTGGCGGAGGATGCCGCCTCCCCTGGGCGCGGTCTGGACGTCGATGCGGCGAACGTCGGCGCGGCCCTCGTGGCGCGCGCCGTCCGTCCATACGACCACGAACGCGGTCTTGTTGTACGCGCCACCTTCGGGCGGCGGCTCCTTCGCGAACGCAGCAGCGAGAGCGGCGTCGGCCGCGGCGAGCGACGCGAACGAACGAAGCGGGACGGTGCCGTTCTCCGACCACAGGATCTGCACGCGGGCGATGCGCGGCAGGACGGCGACGGGGGCGCTCATCGGAGCCTCCCGGCGAGCCACTCGGTGATCGCGGCGCGCGAGAGGAGGACGCGGCGACCGAGGCGCGCGCAGGGGAGCTCGCGCCGGTGGACGGCGTCGTAGACGGTCTTCTTGTCGACGCCGAGCCAGCGCGCGACCTCGGCCACGGTGCAGACGTCGGCGCGCGCCTCGGCGACGTCGAGGGTCAGCGGCGGGGCGGCGCGAGCCGGGGCATTGGTGCGGGCGGTCATCACACGGCCTCCGGGTGGAGCCGCTCGAAGGTCGCCCACGCGGAGCGCCACGGGCAGTAGCGCTCGAAGACCGCGCCGGGACTGGCGAGCGCGGTCACGAGGCTCTCGCGCAGGTCCCAGCCGCGATGATCGAGGAGTACCGAGGCGAACCTGACGCCGTGCGAGGACGTGTTGGTCGCGTCCTTGTCGCGCACATCGGCGAGGAGCTGGCGCACGGAGGTGACGGCCTCGCGCCACTTGTCCCAGAGAACCGCAGCGTCGTAGGGCGAGAGCGTCGGCAGGTCGTTGCGCAGGGCGAACGTGATGACGTTGGCGAGCGCGCGCACGTCGCGGGCGCTCAGGTTGGGGAACTCGCTGGGTGCGTCGGCGGGCCCGTTGGCGGCGCGGAAGCGCGCGAGGATGGCGTCGTAGGCCGCGCGCGGCTCGGTCAGGAACGTGGCCTCGTCCTGCATGGGAAGCGCGACCTTGGACCGCGGCCCGCGCAGCTCGCGGATGCCCCTGCCCTCGTAGCGGCGGCGTGGCTTCTTGTCGGCGGCAGTCAAGGCGCCCTCGGGACCGGCACGAGCGTGAGCCGGAAGGGCTGGCCCGCGGGCGGCGGCGGCGCGCTGTCGCCGACGGCGCCGCGCAGGCGGGTGATGATCAGGTCGAGAACCTGATCGGCCGTCATGCCGGCGAACGGGTTGGACGTGCGCGGAGCGGGAGGCGACATGCCGGGCGCCTGCGACGCGATCCATGCGGTGAGAGAATGGGGAGCGCGCGGCTCGTCCTGGGCGAAGGTCGCGTGGGCCAGCTCGTCGGGGGAGACGACCTCTGGCACGACGACCTCGGTCGGGCCGTCGCTCGGGGGGACGTCGCGGAGCGTCGCTGCGCCTCGGGCGCCGAGCGAGCCTTCGAGGGCGTGCGCCAGGCCGTAGCACGCGGCGATGCCGCGGCGGCGCTCGTCGTCGGAGGCGCCGTCACGCATGGCGATACGGATGCTGTCGAGGAGGGATTCCATCGAAGGCTCCGGTCACTTGCGGAAGGCAGCGACGAGCCCGACGACGAGCGCGGCGGCGGCGGTGACCAGCGCGACGACGATCGGCGGCTTCACGCGCGCCTTGACCCTGGCGCCGACGTAGGACTCGGCGGCGGTGCCGATGCGATCGAGCGTGCGGCCGGCGGTGTCGCCGATGCGGCGCACGTGGACGCGAAGCGTGTCGTACGCGCTCGCGAGGACGCGGCGCGCGTCGCGGGCGGTGCCGGCGACCGTGGAGCGGAGGGGAAGCGTGGGAGTGGGCATGGGATCTCCAGGCGGGTGGGGGGGGAAAGGAGGTGCGGGTGAGAGGAAGCGAGACTAGGAGGGTGGAGCCGGCGCTATCGGAGGAGCGGCGCCAGGCGCGCGGCGAGCGCACCGAGGGCGCGGAGCTGCTCGTCGCGCTTGGCGTGCTCGGCGAGCGCCGTCTGGTAGAGGCGGAGGTTCTCGACGTCGGTCTCGAGGTCGCCGGTGGTGCCGGGTGGCTTGGGGAGCGGCGCCATGGCGGCGAGCGCGTTGCACACGAGCGCGACGGGCGCCGGCTTGGTCACCGGCTCGTCGTCGGGCACGAGCCGGTTGGCCGCGTGGTGCGCCGCGTCGCCGGCTCGGCGCAAGCCAGCGGCGGCGCCGCGCCGCGCGCGGTCGAGGGCGCTCGTCACGAGATGAGAGAGGGAAGAGCAAGGCATGGGGGCTCCAGGTCAGGTGGTGACCGCGAGGCCCTCGCGGGCATCGCGTGCGCGTTCGCGCAGGTAGGCCGTGGTGACGCGCTTGGCGAAGTCGCGCTTGCGCGGGTTCGAGAGGGTCTTCGCGGCCTGCGCGTCGATCGCGGCCTCGTAGATCGTGTCGACGGTGATCTCGGCGGGCCGCCGGCTGGCCGGCTGCGCCTTGAGGTAGCGAACGACGCGACCGACGCCGGCCCGCTCGCTGTGCCCGCTGTTCCACGACTGTGTGGCCAGCTCGACGAAGCGCGGGTTCGTCCAGTCCTCGCGCAAGTTCCGCACGTCGGGATGGTGTCGATGAAGGCTGTCGATCATCTCGCGGAGGATGTCGGCGGCGACGCGGATGTTGGTCGCGGGGTCGCGCATGCGCGCGTGCGCGATCGGCGCCTCGGGGTGACGGCGGTTGTAGTCGTCGAGCGTCTTGGGCACGACGTTGATGAGGCCGAGCCGATCGTCGGGGTTCAGTCCGCTCTCGGCGTCGGCGAGCGCCCGGAGGTAGGCGACCGGGATGCCGCGACCGTGGCGCAGGAAGAGGGCATCGAACCGGCGCGTGAGCGCGCGCGACGTCGAGGCCGGCGCAGGCGGTGGCGTCGGAGGAGCGGCCGGTGCCGGCGGCGCCTGTCCCGTCCCGACGGCGGCGCCGGCCGCGTTGCCGGCGGCGATAGCGCCGTCGGCGCGGCGGACGGCTTCGGCGAGCTGTTCCCGCGCGTCGGCAAGGCGGCGGTCGCTCGTCGCGGCGCCGGCCGCGTTGCCGGCGGCGATGGCGCCGTCCGCGTGCCGGACGGCTGCGGCGAGCTCACCTCGAGCCTGGGCGAGCCGGGCCGCGTGCGCGGCCTGGGCGGCGGCGAGAGCCGCGTTCCCGGCGGCGTTGCCGGCGGTGACGGCGCCATCGGCGTGACGGAGCGCGACCGCGAGCTGCGCCCGCGCGTCGGCGAGTCGCGCCACCTGCTCCGCGTTGGCGGCGGCGGCGCGCGCCCGGTCGCGCTCGCGGCGCGCGTACCAGACCACGCCCGCGATGAGCCCGCCGGCCACGAGTCCTTCGATCGTGCGGGACATCAGCTCACCTCCGGGGCATCGACGATGGTCGCCGTGCGCAGGTGCGGCGCCGGCTCGATCGCGGCGTTGCCGTTGCCGCCGTGCCACATCTCGAAGTGGAGGTGGGCGACGCCGCGCGCGTCGCGCGGGCTGGCGCCCACGACGCCGAGGGGCTGGCCGGCGCGAACGCGCTCGCGCGAGGCGCCACGGCGGGTCTCGCCGACGCGCAGGCTCGCCAGGTGCGTGTAGTAGGTCGCCCAGGGCGCGCCGTGCGAAATCACGACCGAGTAGCCGGTCGGCGTCCATCCGGCGGACCAGACCTCGCCGTTGGCGGCGGCGAGGACGAGCGTGCCGGGCGGCAGGAAGTAGCCGCGCGTGTGCGGCGACGGCATGCCGGGCGCGCGCGGCGGGAAGATGTCGGCCAGCTCGCCGCGGTGCCGGCGCCGGAACATGATGTCGACGCCGCGGTGGACGCCGCCACGGTTGCCGCCGACGCGGGGCGAGCCCCAGCCGTCGGAGACCTCCGGATCTCGCCCGTGCCAGCGCGGCACCGGGAAGATCCAGCGACCGGGCGGGCGCGACGGCGCGGCGGCCGGCGGCGCGGCGGGCGCGACCATCGGCAGGTCGTCGTCGCGGAAGTCGTCCCCGGTCGTGGCGGGCGTGCGGGGCGTGCGCGGTGCGCGCTCGTTGCGGTCGCGCCACCAGAGGAGGCCACCGACGGTCGCCGCGCCGATCGCCATCGGGACGAGCAACGTCGGCGCGCGCTCGATCGCCTGCGACGCGCCGATCACGAGGCACCTCCCGAGGCGCCGGGCACGACGGCGACCGGCGTGCGCCGCGCGAGCAGCTTGGGCACGAGTACGACGCCGCCGACGACGGCGGCGCCAACGAGGAGCGGCACCTTGAAGTCGCCAAGCCCGCCGAACAGGCCGCGCAGGAGGCCGCGTGGCGCGGCGCCCGCGAGCTCGCCCGCCTTCTTGGCGGCGGCGCCGGTCGCCTCGGCGGCGGCGAGCGCGCCGCTCGCGACGTTGGTCGGGAGCTGGACGACCGCGTCCTTGACCGACGCGATGATCATGTCGGTCTTCGACGGCATGTCGCGAACGGCCGAGAGGTAGATGGCCTGCCGCTTGGTCCAGCGCAGCCAGAAGTCATCGTTGTGCGCGTAGGGCGCGTCGAGCGCGGCGCCGGCCGTGGCGGTCTCCATCTGCGAGAGCGCCTGCTTCCACTCGTCGGCGTGCTGGCGGGCGCGTGCCAGATCCCAGCGCAGGAGGCGGCGGTGGACGCGCGTCCACAGCTCGGCGAGCTGCCGCACGTCGCGGTTGGTGGTCTCCGGGTAGGTGAAGTTGTGGCGCCCGGTCTTCACCGGGCGGCGCTCCTTGAAGAAGCGACGCGTCGCCTCCCACAGGTCGAGCGGGTCGGCCACGTCCTTGATGTGGAGCGAGCCGTCGTCCTTGAGCTCGATGGCGAGGTTCCGGTACATCACGACGTCACCTCGCCCGCGATCTTCTTCGCCGCCGAGAGCGCGATGGCGATCTTCCTGGCCGCCTGCCAGAGGCGCGCGTTGTCCGGATACGTCGCCTCCGGATCGTCGTCGCGCGCGTACGCCTTGGCCGCGTCGGCGACGGGGCGCCAGCGGCGCAGGTGGCCGGCGAGCCAGCGGGTGATCGGCGCGTCGGCCGGCAGCGAACCGACGGTCTCGTTCACCTCGGTGTCGAAGACGTGGACCAGGTCGCGCGCGTCCTGGACCGTCGTCTCGGGGTAGCGCCAGCCGCGGGTGTCGGTCTTGACCAGACGGCGCTGCATGTAGAACGCGCGCACGTCCTGCCAGGTGGTGACCGGGTCGGAGCGATCGCCCAAGATCGTGAGGACGCCGCCGACGGTGCCGACGAGCGCGTTGCGACGCTGGTCGATCGCCGCGAGGCGCTGGGCGAGCGCGCGTGCGTCGGTCAGCCAGAATCGCTCGTTCTCGGGATAGGGTGCGCTCCACGGCACGGCGGCGCACACGACATGCACGCGCGCGAGCGCGTCGCGCCAGGCCGCGCGCGTCGCGGCGAGGTCGGCGAAGTCGTAGCGCGGCAGGCACAGCTCGCGCGAGAGGAGGAGCGAGGCCCGCTTCACGTCGCCGGCCGTCGTCTCGGGGAAGGACTCGCCGGTCTCGCTCACGAGCGCGTTGCGCGTCTCGAGGTACGAGCCGACCATGCCCTGCCACAGATCCCAGGCGGGGTTTCCCGACGCGAGCCACGACGGATCGACGTACGCGGCGGCGTCGTCGTCGTAGGTCCATTCGACGTCGCCGCTTCCGTCGTAGACCATCGGGTCGACGAACGGATCCGTCGCCGGGTACGTGGGCGGATACGAGGGAATGGGCGGGTACGCGGGCGCGGCCGGATAACCGGGCGCGGGCGGATAGCCGGGCGCGGGCGGATAGCCGGGCGGCGCGACTGCGGGAGCGTGCGTGCGACGGTCGGCGACGTAGCCGGCGCCCGGCACAGATCCGACGGGCGGCGGAACGACGGGCGGCGGCGCGATCGGAGGCGGAACGATCGGCGGCGGCGCGGGAGGATGGATCGGCGGCGGGACGCCAGGCGGATAGCTCGGCGACGGACCGCCCGCCGCGCCGACGATCGGCGGCGGCGCGACCGGCGCGGGGCGGTTGCCCCACGGGCCGAACGGACCGGACGGACCGAACACGCCGGGTCGGCGGCCGAAGGGGCGGCGGCCGCTCGACGGTCCGTGCGGACCGTGCAGTCCGGGCGCGGACATGTGGCTACCGCAACGCGCGCCACCACAGTGACGAGTCAGCGGAGGAGGCATGGGTGCTCCTGGTTGGAGGGAAGAGGGAGAAGAGAAGGAGGAAGGAGACGAGGAGGAGGACCGGGGGCGCAGGCCGCGCGCGAGCGCGGAGGTGGGCCAGGGTTCAGGTCAGGTCAGTCGAGGGAAGCGGGACGCGATCGGCCGCAGGTCAGCCGTAGGTCAGCCGCAGGTCAGCCGCAATGCGGGCGCGGCTCGACGACGATCGTGATCGGGCCGTTGCCGACCGGGATCACGGTGTCACCGCAGTCGCCGAGCACGAGCTGCTGCTCGGGCACGTCGCCGCACGGATCGTGCTGCGCCGGAGGCAGCGGCGCCGGGCACGGCGGCTGCTGCTTCGTCGGCTCCGGCTTCTTCGGCACGGGGCACGACGGGCACGGCGGACACGGCGGGCACGGCCCGGGGGCCGGCGGCGGCACGGGCGGCGCGGTCTTGTAGACCGGCGTCGGCGTGCCGCCGAGGAAGCCACCGAGCCAGCCGGTGACGCCGTCGATGGCGAGCGGCGCGGGCTGGCCGGGACCCTTGTACGTAGGGGTGCTCATCCGGGTGGCTCCGTTGGCTAGCCGAGCAGCTTGGCGATGAACGAGCCGATCGTGCGGAGCTGCTCGTCGCGCTTGGCGTGCTGGGCGAGCGCCGCCTGGTAGGTGATGAGGTTCGCGACGTCCGTCTCCGTCGCGCCGACCGGAGCCGGCGCGGCGGGGAGCGCCTGGAGCGCGGCGAGCGCCTGCGACGCCAGGTGCGCGATGTCACCCGTGGTGAGGTCGCTGAAGCGACGCACGGCCGGGCGCTGCACGATCACCGGCTGCGGCGCGTACGCCGGGCACCCCGCGGGCGGGTACATCGGCGCGGGCGCCGGGTACACCGCCGGCTGGTAGGGGCGCGTCGGGTAGACGCCCGGGCGCACGTTGCCCGGGTGGCGGATGACGCGCACGCGCGCGTTGCGCGTGTCGTCGTCGGTCTCGAATTCGTACTGGTCCATGTGGATTCTTTCGGTTGGGGGTTGGGGGAAGGCCCACCCCCGGCTCGCGCGAAGCCATGCGCCCCCGGTCCTCTCCTCGGTGTGGGGGCGCGGTTCGGTGTGCGCGCTACGCGGCGTAGCCGTAGCTGGCGCCGTCGTAGCCGCCGGCCCACGCATCGCCGTCGATGCCGGCATCGCCGTAGGCGTTCCGCGGCTCGTCGTCGGCGAGGATCGCGTCGATGCGGCGCTCGTAGCGGTCCATCGCGCGGTGCATGGTGTCGTCGTCGCTTCCGCCGAGGTACGCGTTGCGCTTGCCGTCACTCGACGGCTTCACGCTCGGCGCGGGCTGGATGCGCTCGACCTCCTTCTGCGCGGCGGCGGCCTTCTTGAGCGCGCGCTCGGTCAGGTACGCGGTGCCGAGCTGGCCGACGCCCGCGCCGAGGACGCCCTGGGCGACCTTCTGCCAGTTGCCCTTGAGGAACGCCGAGCCGAGCCCGCCGATCACCGTGGCGCCGATCGCCATGGGCATGACGCCGACGTTGTCGACCAGCTCGTTGGCGGCGAGCGCGGTGGCGACGCCGCCGGCCGCGTTGGCGCCGACGCCGAAGAGGTGCTCCTTGGTGATGGTCGCCGCCTCGGGCTTGAGCGCCGCGGCGGCTTCGGCCGCCTTCTTCTTCACGCTGGACCAGGGACGCTTCGGCGTGGCGCGCGTGGTGCGGAGAGGCGGAGGCGAGTACGGGTACGGGTACGGCAGCGCAGGCTGGGTCGCCTGCGGCTGGAGGAACGACGGCTGCACCGGGGCGAGCGGCAGGAGCACGTCGTCGGGGATGCCGTCGGCGTTGCGCCGACGGTGCTTGGGGAGGCGGTGGTTGTGCTTGGCCATGGGTCTTCCTGGTTCAGCGGTGGGAGGTGAGGTCGTCGAGCGCGGCCTGGTCGGCGATGCGCGGGCGGCGCACCACGACCGGCACGACGCGCATGACGCGGGACGTGGGACGGGCGCGGGTCGCGGCTACCAGCTCGCGCACGGCGCGGTCGGCGATCGCGTCGGCGAAGGCGTCCCACAGGCGATCGGGATCGCCGTCGGCGGCGTCGTAGACCGAGCCGACGATCGAGCCGAGGCCGGACACGCCCAGATCGATCTCGAACGCGTCGATGAGGATCCCGGCCACGGTGAGGAGGTCTTCCTCGGTGACGTCGAGCCGCGTCACCGGGCGAGCGCCGCCGGGCGCGTGGCTGGCGAAGGCGAAGCGCACGGCGCGCTCGACGCGATCGATCGCGGTGTGATCGAGCGGGTCGGTCGTGCGCGAGCGCGCGACGGCGAGGAGCCACGTCGCGATGTCACGCGCGGCCTTGCTGAGCGGCGCGTAGTCGATCGGCGTGGCCGAGGACGGCGCGCGCTCGATCTCCTCGTCGGGAACGACATGGAACCCGCGACCGAGCGCGCGGAGGGTGAGGGGCAGAGCGAGCGGGACGGAGGCGTGGTGGATGCGGGGGATGCGGGGGGACAAGGGAACCTTTCTCCCGGCGAGGGCCGGGGATCGAGCCGGCGAGCGCAGGCCGGGACCGGCCGCGGGGTGCGACCGATCGAGTGATGCGGGGGGTGAGGGAACGAGCGGGACGGAACCGGACGGATCCGGGGCCTCGGAGCGGGTGGGCGCGCGCGTGATCTACGCGGCGCCCACCCGCTCCAGGTGACGCGCGACGAGCGCGTCCTTGGTGAGCGCGGCCATCGAGTGCCCGGGCGGCAGCGGCTTGGCGAGCGAGCCGAGGGACAGGCCGTCCTTGTTCAGCTCCGACTCCAGGAGGCCGAGCATGCCGGGCGACACGCCGAGCGTGGCGAGCTTGACGCGCGCGACCGCGGTCGCGGCTTCCTTGCCGACGACGCCGAGCGCGCGGAGCGCGGCGGCGAGCGACTTCGGGATGCCCGGCCGCAGACGGTGACGTCCGATGCGCAGCTCGGCGGCGTTGCGCCGCCCGCCCGCGTCGTCGGCAGGCGACGCGCCACGGCAGCGGCCGACCGCGCGCTCGAGATCGAGCACGGCCTGGGCGACGCGCTCGACCGTCTCGACGCCGGCCGGGCCCCACTGCGGGGCTTCGCGCGCGGCGAGCGCGAGCACGGCCGCCACGTCGTCGGCGAGGTTCGGCGCGATCGGCGTGCCGCGCGACAGGGCATCGAGCGCGGCGCGCGCGTTGCGCAGCCGGCGAGGTCCGCCGGGCAAGCGGTGCGCGGGCTCGGCCGCGACGCGGCAGACCCACGTCGCCGAGCCGGCGAGGTCGCGCGGCGCGGGCGCCTGCGCGAGCACGTCGATCCCGGACTGCGCGCAGTTGCGCGGAACGCGCGGATCGAGGACGACCGGCTGGCCGTTCTCGACCAGGAGCGTGTGACGGCCGACGGGCGTATTGATCGTCGCGAGCCGGCGCTTGGGTTCCGGATCGAGGATCTCGGCGATGATCGCTTGGATCGTACTTCGCTCGACGCAATTGGGCGCGCTGGAGTAGAGGTCCAGGCGTTGCGGCGGCGAGCACGCCTCGACGCGCGGGCCGTCATTCGGATCGCCCGTGTCGTCGCGCTGGGGCAACGAGCGCAGCCAGCGGATCGCCGCCTGCGGCGTGCCCAGCTCGTGCGCGCGCGCCGCGAGCTGCGGGTCGGGCTGGGCCACGAGTTGCCGCGCGATGTCCGTGATCGGACCGAGACACGCGTGGTCGTTGAGGGGTGGGAGGATCATGGGGGAAGGTACTCGGGGAGGTGGTGGGGGGTGTGGCGGAAGGAGCGGCGGGCGAACGCCCGCCTAGCTCTGACCGCGGCGGGCGAACGCCCGCCTAGCTCTGACCGCGGCGGGCCAGCTCGGCGCGGATGACCGTGGCGGCCTGCGCCGGATCGAGCGGCATGAGCCGCGCGATCCATGCGCCGCGCTCGGCGGGGGACGCCATCATGATGAGCCGCTGGCCGAACGCGACCTCGTGCGGCTGGAGGTACTGCGCGATCTGGCGCAGGTGCGCGACGAGCTGCGGCGTGATCGCCGCCGTCGGCGGGGTCGGCGGCGGCGCGGCGTTCGGCGCGCGGGGCGCGGCGATCGGCGCGTACGGCGCAGCGATCGGTGCAGGCGGCGCAGCGTTCGGCGCATACGGCGCAGCGATCGGCGCGGCCGGCACGTGCGGCGCAGCGATCGGCGCGGCCGTGGCGGGCATCCCGGCCCGACGCGCGAGCTCGTCGCGGAGGACGAGGGCGCCGCGCTCGGGGGCGAGCTGCATGAGCCTCGTGATCCAGGCGTTGTGCTCGACGACCGAGAACTGCTTCATGAGCGCCTGGACCTGCAAGACCTCGCGCGGGTGCAGGCGCAGGCCGATCTGCTTCAGGTGGTAGTCCATCGCCGGAGTGACCACGATCTCGCGCGGCGCGGGCGGCGCGGCCTGGGGCGTGGGCGCGGGCGCGGCGGGGGTAAGCGCCTGCGGCGCGGTGGCGGTCGTCGGCACGGCCGGCGCCGAGGTGGGCATCGTCGAGGATGCGGGGGCGGCGTCAGGCTGCGGCTGGCTCGTGCGCGTCAGGTCGGCGTCCTCGGTGGTGTTCGTCGGCTGCGTGGAAACGTTCGGGGTGGGGGTGTGCTGGGTGGTCGCGTCCTCCTGGTGGTGGGTCGGTGCGAGAGGGTCGGGGTCGGGGTCGTGGGTCTCGGGCTGGGTCTCGGGTTCCTCCTGGGCGAAGTCATCGCCGCGAGTGTCGGCGGCGTCGGCGGCGTCGCACGGGCCGTCGGGCGCGACGTCGGACGACTCGACGCTCGCGACCTCATGGCTCTCGATGTCGATGACCGCGCGCTTCCGCGCGCGTGCCGCGCGTGCGTGCGCGAGCCGCTCCTCGAACCAGGCCGCCTTCTCGGCGGCGAACGCCTCCGCCTCCTCGAGCGGCATCGCGCACAGGTGCGTGGTCAGGAGCTGCCGCTCCTCCGGCTCCATCAGCTTCAGGTACTGGCGGAACAGCGGACCGTCCTTCGGGCCCAGCCCGTAGAGGATGGCGATCACGTGCGACGTGCGCAGGTGCGCGGGCACCCCATCGGGCGCCGCGGCCTCGGCCTCGACATCGGCGGTTCCGTCGGCGCCGTCGGCGCCGTCGGCGCCGTCCGGCGCCGCGTTGCGAGGCGCGTCGCCGCCGCCCGCGCCGCCACCGAACATGCCGGCGAGTCCACCGAGCCCCCCGGCGCCCGTCACCATGCGCGCGATCTCGGCCACGGGCGCGAGCGCCGTCGCCGCCTTCGTGACCAGCTCGGTCGTCTTGCTGAAGAAGTCCTCCTCCGGCGTCGGCTCGGCCGGCTCGGCCGACTCCTCCTCGACGTCGTCCTCGACGCCTGCGTCGTCGTACGCCGCGTTGCGCGGCATCGCGTAGAAGAACGCAGGGGGCGGTGCGGGCGGCGTCGGCGGCGCGGGAGGCGGTGCGGCCGGCGGCGGCGGCGCGGGCGGTGGCTCTCGCCGCGTCATGCCGGAAGCGTCGGAGGAACGAAGCAGATCGGCCGCCGCGCTCATCATCTGCGCGACGCCGGCCGCGTTCGCGTTGATGACGTTGGCCTGCGCCATCGCCATCTGAGCGAGCACGTCGAGGCATCGCTCCAGCTGCTCGGTCTTCGCCGTGTGCTACACCGTCTGCACGTGGAACTGGCCGCGGAGGGCCTCGCCCACCAGGTACTCGGCCCCAGCCAGCGAGACGGGCACGGGCAACGCGGGCCAGGTCCCGATCGGTGAGGTCACCGTGGCCCCTTGCCATGCGCGGGGCGCCGTCGCCGCGACCGCCGCGGCGTTGCGGAAGCGCGTGGGAGCCGCCACCTCCCCGGCCGTGTCCTCGCCGTCGTCGCGCGCGTCGTCCTCGTCGGGCTCCGTGTCCGGGATCGGCACGATCGCGCGCGGCACCTCGGGGATCGGAACGCCGTTGGCGTCGGTGGCCGTCAGCCGGTACCGGCCCGGCCGGTCCTTCACGGCGGCGCGGAGGTCGGCGCGGGTCGCCTCCATCGGGATGGAAAGCGGCGCGCCGCGCTCGTCGTAGAGCGTCTTGGTGCCGCGGTTGTCGCACAGGAGCGTGACCAACCACCGGGTCGCCTCCTGCGGGGGCACGAAGCGCTGCCCCGTCTTGGTGAATGCTAGCTCGGACATGAATCTCCAGCGCCACGTCGCGCTCCATGCGCACGCAGCCATCGGGTCGCCGCCGGGAGGAAGCGACGGTTGCGGAGGCTCGAAATCCGAGCCCCTCATTACTTATCTGTTCGAGAAACCGGGGGTCCTCGCACGAGAATCGACACGGACCCTCACTTTTCTTTCCGGCCGACCTGATTCCGCCTGCTTGGCGCTCGTCGACACGGTCGTCGATCGGGAGGCGCGTCCTCATCGACGACCACGTCGACGACCAGCCAAAGCTGTCGACGACCACGACGACGACCACGACGTCGAGCTCGTCGACCACGACGATCACCGTCTCGACGACCATCGCGAGCGCTTCGACGAGCTCGTCGATCAGGTCATCGACGTGCACAAGTCATCGAATGCACGTGCGCGCGACGTGCCGATCATGTCGCGCTCGCTCCGAGCAAGAGGCGGTAGTATCGGGCAGCGCGCCCGCGTTGCCCATGTCGCTGTCGCACGAGATCACCCGCGCAACATCGCTTCTGCCGCTGCCGGCGTCGATCCGGGGTCTCGCTCTCGAATCGCAGGCTCGATACCTCGCCAGCGCGCTCTACGGGCGTGACGCCAGCCCTGTCCACCTGGACATCGCGCACCTCGCGCTCCTGGAGCCGCGGGTTCGGCGCATGGCTCCAGCGGCGGCGGCGGTCGTGCGTGACACCGTTTTGGAGCACGGTCCCGATGCACCTCCACCGTTCTTGCGTCGCGCCCGGGTCATCCACGCGTGGCCGTTGCATCGACTCTTCGGAGACGTCACGGTGATCGGCTCGTACCTGGCCGGCGATGTCGTACGCGTGGTGGTCGGCGTCGACACGGTCGCGTCCTGGCAGGGGGGCAGCTACCGGTATCGGTTCTCGCGGAGCGGGGCGCCGCGTCTCAATGTCTCGCCCGTTCCCCAGGATCGTCGATCCGAAGCCGAGCATGCGTTCCACTTCCTGATGGTGACCGCGTTGCTCGAAGACGCCGCGGGAAGCCCGCTCGTGACCGGGCCGCCCGACATGCCAGCGCCGCAAGATCCTCTGCTGGGGCTCGAGCCCTGGCTCGTGCAGCGCGGGCGGCTCCGGCGCGATTCCGACGCGCGCTGGACCTATCATGCCGAGGCGACGGCGCCGCGCGCGCTCCTGGGTGGTCGCGGCGTCTCCGGACGCGCCTGATGGCCGCGGCGGCGCGCAGCCGCGCAGCGCGCCTCGGTCGCGGGAACGACTATCGAGGCGGCGCGCTGGCGACGGGCCGGCGGTCAGCGAGCGCCGAGCTGAACAGGGCCAGCAACCGCTGCCAGTGCTCGCGCGGGAGGCGCGCGAGGGCGTCGTCGATCACGGTCTCGGGGGCTCTGCCGACCGGGCTCGCACGCTCCGCCGCGATCAGATGCAGCGCCGAGAGCGCGCCGTCGGTGTTGTCCTCGCCGCGCTGGCCGCGTTCGAGCCACGACCGGACCAGGTCCAGCGCGTCCCACTCGCCAGGCACCTCACCCAGGTCGCGCAGGGCGCGCTCGACCAGCCCCACCAGCAGGTTGGCGGCGGTCGCGTCGAGCTGGCCACCCGCGTCGGGCAGCCGCGTGCGCTCGTCGGCTGACTCGACCGGCACCGGCCGGCCGTACAGCTCGGCGCGCAAGGCGGCCAGCCGGGTCCGTGTCGTGTCACTCACGAACACGCGCTGGGCGTCATGGATGGCGCGGTCGGCCGTTTCCATGATTTGATCGACGACCGCGAGCGCCGCGGCGCCCGTCTCGCCGGTCGGCGGGATCTGCTCCAGCGCAGTGTCCAGGCGCTCGAAGGCCACGCGTTCGGTTTCGGTTTCGTTCGCCATGGCTTCCTCCTACATCAACTCGCGCGCTTCCGCACGCAGGTCATCGGGGATCTCGCAGATCAGGCGGCGGACCATCCGCCACGCACGCCGCGCCCGCGGGTGATCCATCTCCATCATCGCCATCAGATCCTGCTCGCCGCGCGCGCCATGGAAGAGAGCGATCAGCGCGTAACGAAGATCCTGGTCCGCGCTCATCGCGGCGATCCGCCACAGCACATCGCCGACCTCGCGGAGCAGGCTCCGCTGCTCCATCCGTCGCACCGGATCGTCGTCCCCGGCCTGCTGCTCCACATCCACGTGGGTGGCGGGGGCCCTCGCGTGCCGGGCCTCGCCCGGGGAGAGATCCTCCGGCACGTCCAGGGCGTCCGACATCGACGCGCCGCGTGGCGGCTTCTCGGCGGTGTCGATCGACCTCTCGCTGCTCGGGTCCCCGGGCTCGGCGTGCGCCCCGTCCACCTCGCTCCCACCGGGAAGCGCGTCGAGCGACGCGCGCTCCGCGTGCGCGTCCTGGTGGTGCTCGTCCGGCGCTTCCGTGGCCGGACAGGACTCGGGGCGCGTGCGCACCCAGACCTCCCCCGCGCGCTTGCGCACGAGCGCCCGGAAGTCGCTCCAGGCGACGTAGCGGATGTGCCTCACCAGCGGCACCTTCTCGCGCTCGTGGTGCCACGTGACGGTCCCGGCATAGGTGCGCCGGAGCGCGTCGTTGATCAGATCCTCCCCGCTCGCGTCGAGGATGCCGCGGGCCTTGAGCTGGCCGCTGATCACGCCGCCGGTCCCGCGGAGCTTCTCGTACACCTGCCCGGTGAGCTGCTCCTCGAAGGCCCGTTGCATCGTGGCCAGCGGATCGGTCTCCGCCACCGGCGCCGAGCCGTCCGGTGCGACGGGCTCCGGAAGCGAATCGAGCGCATCCGTCGAGCCCACCGGCAGCTGGCGCGGGGGCGGCGGGAGGCGGTCACGGTCGCCGTCGATGGACTGCGTCACGCGCCACCTCCCGCGATCCACCGAATCCTGTCATCGCATACTTCGTTCATGTACTCCTCCAGTCGTGCGGCGGGTTGGTGCGCAAGGTGCGCGGGTAGGTAAGGCAACAGCAGGCGGGGTTTCGACAGGTGTGAGCGGTCGTTGCTTGCCGTGCCGCTCGTTGCCGGCCCTTGCCGTCACGCCGACTCGGCGCGGACGGTCACCGCCTCGGCATCGACCGCCGGTCGCATGGGCGGTGACACCGGGGTCCCGAGCACGTAGGCCAGGTTCCTCGTGTTGGCCTCGATCTGCGCCTGGCAGAGCGCCGTCTGCGCCTGGAGCTTGAACCAGAACGCGCGCTGCCGGCCGATGAGGAAGCCGACGAGACCTCCTGCCACGCCGAACAGGAGAGCGTCGCCGATCCCCGGCCCGCGCTCGACATCCTGCGCCAGGAGCGTGCCGCCGATGAACACCACCGCCGCGGTGAGGGCCGCGGCGGCGATCGTGTAGCCGGCGACGACGAGGAAGGCCCGATGGTAGAGCTGACGGGCGAAGGTGTGGATGATGGTCGGGTCGTACTTGATCGTTCGCATGAGCGGTCTCCAGGGTGTGCGGGTCGAGCGGGATGCCCGAGCCCGCGCGCGGTATCGGCAAGCCCCGCGAGAAGTTGCGTCTCGACGATTGACGGCCGCTCGACGGCCGCACAGGTGGTCGCGGTCATCCCCTGCGATCGCCGAGCAGGTGCAGCCCGAACGGATCGTCGTGCGGCTCGACCGTCGGGCGGCTGTCGTAGAAGCTGTCGCCCGCCGCCGCGTCGAAGTCGACGACGGCGCGCGGCGTGTTGGGGTCGTGGTGGGCCACACCACTGGCGTGGGTCGCACCACCCGCGCGCCCCGAGCGCGCGTCGCTGACCTGGCGCGCGACGGCGGCAACGGTGCGCGGCCCGGCGATGCCGTCCACCCTCAGCGTGCCGTGTGCGGCCTGCTTCGCGGCGAGTTCGAGCGCGAACGCCGAGCTGTCCACCTCGGCGTTGCTGAAGATGAGCGCCGAGACCTTCAGGCGCCGGATCCAGTCCGGGTTCTTGCGCCGAGCGCGGCGGATCTGCCGATCGGTGAGCGGGATGTCGGTCGGCCGCCCCTCCACCGTGGCGCGCTGGTCGTAGAAGTCGTCGCCGGCCGCGCCGTCGAAGTCGACGACCGCCCGCTGCTCGTCGCGGAGCGAGCGCTGCACCGGCAACAGCGACTGCGTGAGCGTGCGCTTGCCGGCGGACGTGCCGTGCGGCGTGACCGACGGGGCGGGGAGCGAGGTCGTGCGACGGAGGTGATCATGCTCTGACATGGGGTCCTTGCAGGTGAGAGAGGGAGGCGGTGCGCTATTCGATCTCCGCGAGGGCATCGAGCGCCTCGGACGTGCTGCGGCACCAGCGGAAGCGGACGCCGCGCGCGGACAGCTCGCGCACGCTCGCGTCGTCGATCCGGTCGGCGGCGCCTTCGATGACGACGTAGGTTGGCGTGACGCTCGTGACGAGCTTGGCGAACGTGGCCTGCGACGCGACCCACACGAGCACGACGCCGCGCGGCCCGCAGCTCGCGCGGGCTCGCCGCGCCAGCGCCTGGTCCTCGGAGACGAGCACCACGAACGGCCGACGGGTGGGCACGTCGTCGGTTGGCCGCGCACGGCGTGGCCTCTCGGCGGCCGGGGGCGCGTCGAGAGGGTCGGCGGGCGGACGCCCGCTCGCCTTCGCGAGCAGACGGCGTCGCACGCCGCGGATGCGGTCTCGCAGCTCGCCGTCCGAGGACGCGCTCGCCGTGCTTGCGGTGATGGCCGGCTCGCCGGCCGCCGCATAGAGCCGGTTCAACATCGCCACCAGCTCGCCGTGGCGCATCGCTGCGAGCGCATCGTCGGTCACGTCGACGTCCGGCGGTTCGCTCACGGCGGCGTCGTCCCCCGCGCCAGGCGCGCGCGGCGGCGCGAGCGCACGTAGTCGGTGAGCGCGACCGCGGTCGAGAGCACGCGCGGGTCGTTGCCTCGTACGCGGCCGGCGAGCTCGCCCGCTTCGTCGAAGATGACCTCGAGCCCGGCGGCCTCGCCAAGCTGCCCGGGCGCGAGCGGCCGATGCCAGGGAACCGGGCCCGCCCTGCCGATCGCTTCCATGAGCGCGCTGGCCGTCTCGGCCCGGATGGCGTCGCGGAGTCGCTGACCGAACCCGCGGGCGCAGGCGCCTTCGGCGACGACGCGATCGATCGCCACGCGCACTAGCTCGGACGGGTGCCGCACGGGCACGCGCGCCCACGCGAGCATGATCGCGCGCAACTCGGCGTAGGCCAGGGCGCGCACGATCTCCTCCACGTCGGTGAAGGAGGCGAGCGCATCGATGTCGTGGCGGTCGGGATTCTGGGGGCAGCTCACTTGTTCTCCGGGGCTGACGCCGCACGTGGCGGAGCGTCGTGTCGGTTTGCCCCAGACTACGAACACCGCCGCGCACATCCTCCCGAATGGCAGCGGCGCGCGGAGAAACGGTCGGCAGTTGCCAGGCTCGCCGAGGATCCTCGCTCGCATCGGCGTCGCGCGCGGCGCGCCGATGCTACTCGCGGCCGAAGTCGTGCCCGAGGCTACGCAGGAACTTGTTCACGCCCTCGTGGCTGAGCCCGACCTTCTCGGCCGTCTTGCGCCCCGAGCGCTCGGTCAACCACACGCCGAGGATGGAGCCGGCGGTCCTCACCTCTTCGAGGTTGCGCTTCCATGGCCGGGCCAGGAGCACGGCCCGCATCGTCGCGTCCAGATCCGCCAGGCGGCGGCCCGCGCGCTGCATCAGCTCGTCGAGCATGCGCGGGACCTCCGCGCGCCGGTCGCGCACGGGCGGAAGCTCGACGGTGGGAAGCGCGAGCGGCGTGTGCGCGAGGAACAGCGCGCGCACGTCGCGCTCGCTCCGCGCCGCGATGATCGGCCGCAGGTAGAGCGGCGCCTCCGGGCCGGCGCCGAGCAGCGCCCGCACGAACGTCGCCGCGATGTGCTTGCGCTCGACCGCGTTCAGATCGAGAAACACCGTCCCGCCGCGATGCGGGACGAGCTGATGGCGCGATGTCGTCCGGTTCGGCACGACGAAGAACGGCAGGTTGCTGCGCACCGACGCGGCGTGGATCGCGCGCGCCAGCGCCTCGTGCTCGCTTCCGGTCGGCCCGACGAGCGCCACGGGTCGCTCGTGCGCGATCTCGCTCAGCGCCTCGTCGACCGCGGTGTGCCGGTCGAAGCCGAGGGACCACCGGGGCCGCTCGCGCAGCTCGCACTGCGCCGGGTTGAGCGGGATCATGCGGACGTCGGCGAACCGGACGATCCGCCCGGGGAGCATGACCATCTCCTTGTGGTACTCGCCGGCCGCGTCGTACGTGCCGTTGCTCGATCCCATGTCGCGCACGCGCCACGTTCGGCCCTTGCGGTACAGCTCTGCATGGAGGAGCGAGACCTTCGTCGAGGCCAGTTGCAGGTCGGCGTTCGACGGTGGATCCGTCTTGCGTGGCACGCGTCCGATGATGGTGTTGTCGCCGAGCCGCGTGAGGTCGATCGGCCCGTCGTCGCTGCCGACCCGCCGGAGCACCGTGGCCGGTGCCGGCGGCGGGAACCGGATGACATCGTCCCCGTTCATGGGATCGGTCGACTGTGGGGACTTGGCCGCGGTCATGGGAGTCGACCTCGGGAGGCGACCGTCCATCGCAGCTCGCCCAGGACACCGGCCGCGGCGGACATGAGAGCCAGCGCGGTGTCGGCATCCTCGCTCGTGATCTCGAAACTCTCGCCACCACCGAACGTCTGCGACGCCGGGATCGGGACACGCGCGCTTCCGCCCTCGAAGCGCGAGACGCGCAGCTCGCCGCGTCTCCGCTCGACGGCGAAGCCCGCCGTACGCCAGGCCGCTTCGAGCTGGTGCACCTCGACGGCAGGAACCGGAGCACCTGGTGCGCGATAGGCATCGCCCTCGGCGACGGGAAGTCGCGTCTGCACGACGGTGTAGCGGCACGCGCGGTCGCGGGCCGTGACCAGGAAGACCGCCGCGAACGCGAGGTACCAGATGATCAAGCAGAGCAGCACGACCCACCAGCCGTGCAGGCGGGTCGCGTGTTCGACCAGGGTCGAGAACCAGAACCAGCCCAGGATGGCGTGCGGCACGAGCAGGAGCAGCCACGCGGGGCTCGCGGTCCGATCCCGGCGTCCGTACCACCGCGAGGCAGCCACCAGGAGCGCGACCACACCGATCCACGAGGCCACGGCGAGGGTCGCCTTCCCGGAACGGCGAAGGATGCTCGCCGTTCGACTGTGGATCGGTACGTCGATCCGGAACCGTTCGGCGTGCCACTCGTTCTTGAAGCCGCCCAGGTAGTTGTTCTCCGCGGTGACGTACTCGACGGAGATGTCGAGCGGGAGCACGTCGCCGGGCCGCGCGTCGTTCGGGACCCTGACGGTGAAATCGATCCGATCGCGGTCCTCGCCCTTGGGGACGAATCCACCGATCACCTCGACCTGGATGCGGTCGCCCCAGCCGGGAAGCCTCCCTTTGATCAGCTGCTCGCCACCGGCGCCGTTGACGACGACGCCCGCGATCGTGACTCGCAACCCGGCGTCGATCTCGGCATGTCCGTCGAGCACGTCGCCGGGAGCGACATCGCTCGCGTAGAACCAGAGCGTGCCGTCCTCCGTCGTTCGATCGGCGGTCGCTCGCTCGAGCGACCGCCAGTAGTACCAGAGGAGCGCGGCACCGACGAGGAGCGCGACGCCGAGCAGGCTCGCGCCGGAGTCGCCCGTCCGATGGTTCCGGGTCATTCGTCGTCGACCCATTCGGTGACTGGCTCGATGTCGAAGTCGGGATCATACGACGCGGGGTGCTTGACGAAGTTCTCCAGCCGGGCGGCGTGATACGGGTCGTCGGGATCCATGCGGTCCTTGATGAAGCGCTCGCGCCAGTAGGCACGGATCCGATCGTCGTCGGCCTGGACCTTCGCCATGTCCATCTTCCAGTAGCGACAGAGGTCGTCGCGCGTGAGACCCGGTGGTCCGTTGCCCTCGGACGTGAGATCGGGGTTCTCGATCTGCACCTCGGTCACGTCCGACGGCGGGCCCGACGAGCCACCGAAGTTGCAGTCGATGAAGCGACCGCGATGGAGCGAGCGCCCTCTCCATTTCGTGTCCCGCAGGTCGCAGCGCAGGAACAGGGCATCGAAGATCGTCCCGAGTAGATCCTCCGTGACGAGCGAGAAATCGGCGCCTCGGAAGTCGCAATCGGTGAAGATGGCCTTGTCGAAGGCGGCGTTCCCGAACTGGACGCCGCGGAAGCTCGACTCGCGCACGTTCGCCCGGTACCACGTCGACCGATCCAGGTAGGCCCCATCGAAGTTGCACAGGACGATCTTCGAGTCGCCGAGCTTGGTGAGGCCCATGATCGCGCGCTCGAAGTTGCAGCGCACGAGCGTCGCGCCGGCCACGCGCGTGCTGCCGAACGCGGCCTCGCGCGCCGTGCAGCCCGTCCACTCGGCGGCGTCCAGGTCGCCGAACGAGAAGTCTGCCTTGTCGAACGTGACGTGATCGGCGATGAGCCCCGAGAGTCGCTGGGCGTCGAGCTCGAGCCCGGTGGCGTCGAAGTCGGCCACGGTGAGCCGCTGGCCGAGGCCGCGCCCGCCCTTCTCGGTCCAGAGGCGGTGCGCCTCCAGCGCCTCGCGCGAGAAGGGCCTTAGCTTGGGCGGCGGCGGCGGGACGTCGGGGGTGCCGCGGTTCCCGTTCGCCTCGTAGCGTGCGCGCTGCTCGACGAGCCGCGCCCGCGTGCGCTCGATCCACGCGCGCGTGTAGCACTCGGGCTGCTCGGCACGCGCGGCCGGCCAGCCGTCACCCTGGTAGGCGGCGTCGGGGATCTCGTCGGCGCCGTCGGGGAGGAACTTGGCCAGCTCGTTGATCCCTTCGAGCGCCCGCGCGTTGAGCGGGTACTGTTCGTCCAGGGTGGGGACGTCGATCATGTCCGGATCGGCGTCGAGGTCGGCGCGCAGCACGATGGCCAGGAACTCGTGCGGACCGATGAGGCGCGATGGCTCCGCGAAAGGCTCCAGGTGAAAGTCCATCAGGGGCGGCATCTCATCGCGCAACAACCATGACGTGATCCGACGTGGTCGCCCGCACGACGGGCACGTGCCGTGTAGCTGGGCGAGGACGCGTCCATCGGGGAGATTGCCCACGCGGTAGCGAAGCGATTCGACGTCCGCGTGGCCACAGGCACACGGGTGCTTCGCGGCCCACCGGCGCAACTCCGCCGAGCCACGCGTGGGACCCGGGGTCTCGATGACGTGCGGCTCGAGCTTGGGAGCGCTCACCGTTCACCTCCGTCCTTCACCTTGTTCCTGCGGTTGTAGTCCTTGTTCGTGCGGCGCGCGCCCTCGATGATCGCTTCGAGGGCCTCCTCGCGGGTCATGCCCTTCGCCATGTTCTGCTCGACGAGCTGGTCGAATGACGGACCGTCCTGATCGCCGTGCACGACGGCGTCGCGAACGTGCAGCCCGGCGACCTCGGACTCCTTCAGCATCATCTGCCGGGCCTGGATGCGCGCGTGGTGTCGAATCGTGTACGCCCGGCGCGCGCGCTCCTCCACTGGAACACCGTCGCCGCGCCATCGCGCGTCGAGCGCCGGGATGCCCTTCACCGCGTCGTTGTACCACTGTCGGATCTTCGGGTCCGTGCGATCGGGCAGGTCGAGATCGGGCTCGGGGAGATACGAGGGGTGATGCTCGTTCCAGCCCTCCAGCTCCAGCTGCGCGCGTCCGTCCCGCGACGTCACCCGGTAGCGGATCGTTCCGGCGTCATCGTGGATCGGCAGGACCGTGGCACCCTTCTTCCGGAACGCCGCGACCGCGCGCTCCACGTCCGCCCGCGTCCCGGCGAAGCGACGCTGCCCCTCGATGGCTCGCAGCCCGTGCTCGCGGGCCGTGTCCGTCCAGTGGGCGCCGCCGGCCGGCGACGCCGGACCGGGTTGGCTCCTCGCCGAGCCTGCCTCGGGGCGCGGCCGGTGCGTGTAGTACGCCTCCGCGTCGGCGTGGAGCTTCTCGTACGCGTGCGTGAAGCGCTCGCGCTCGACCGCGGTCATCTCCTCGATGGACAGCCAGCGATCCTCGGTCCCGTCACCGGCGGGTTTGCCTCGTTCGCCTGCGTCCGCGGAGCGCACGCGCACCTTGCGCTCGCCGGCCAGGATCTCCTCGATGATCCGGTGGCCCCGCTCGTACTCGCCGCGCATGGTCGTCTGCATCACGTCGTGGGCGTCCGTCGAAAGGATGACCTGCGTGTCGTAGTAGAGCATGGTCGGTAGCGCGTGCTCCCCGAACTGCTCGACGGGGGAGGTCTCGCCGTCGGTCCCGCGCACCGTCTGATCGGCGGAGCCCGTCCGGACGTTGCTGCCCAGGTTGACCTCGGCGATCACGCCGAGCGCGTTCATGCGCTGTACCTGCTCCGGGGTTGAGACCGTGGCGTGCCCGAAGCGGAGGACGACCAGTGTCGGGTCGAGGTCGCCACTCGCGCGCAGCTCGGCGAGCGCCGTGAGGAGCTGATCGATGTTGTGCTTCGCGCGCGCCTGGTGGGTCAGCTCGCCCTCCGCCGTGCGCTTCCGATCGTGATCTCGCGAGAACGGCTTGCCGGCCGCGTTGTCGACCGCTCCCTCGCCGACGTGAGGGCGAAGCACGACCTGCTGCCCGCGCTGGCGAGCCGCAGCGGCGAGCCCCCGGTACATCAGCTTGAACGCCTCGCGGCCCTGCGCGTCGAAGTGGTAGAGTTCAAGGCTCGCGATGTCGGCGCCGGGTGTATCGCCGCGCGCGAGCACCTGCTCGACCATCGCGTCGACCTTCTTCTCGAACCCGGACGTCCTCTTCCCGTCCTTCCCGACGATCGGATCCAGCTCGCGTCCGGCGTGCGACTCCTCCGGGTTGCCGTCCACCCGCTCCCCGAAGTGACGGGTCGGGATCATGGTGAGGAAGCGGATGTCGACCTCGCCGGGCCGGATCTCGCCCGCCGCGATCAACTCGTCCAGGATGCGGCGCACGCGCTCGGCACCGAACCGCTGCGCCATCTTCTTGGCACTGTTGCTCTGCTCGGTATAGCCGATCCGATCCCGGGCGAGCCGGCGGATGGCCTCGCGCGTGTACTCGTCGTACGAGCGCGCTTCGTACTCGGCCGTGGCCGCTTTGTCCGCGGCCTCGTCGCCCGTGGCCTTCGGACGCTGGCCGGCGAACGTCCCCTTCACCAGCTCGTCGCGCATCTCGTAGGCGCTGTTGAAGTCGGTGCGCGGCGTGGCGGTGAGCGCCGCCGCGACGGCGTCCTTCGCGAGCATCTCGATCCGTTCCTGGATCGCATCCTTGGCCGCGTCGCTCTTCGCATCCTTCTGCTGGTCAACGAGTGACCTGATGCGATCGCGCGCGTCGATGACGATCTCGTAGGCATCTCCCGCGACGGAACGCTTGCTGATGGCTCCATCCGCGTCGTAGGCGTGCTTGTACTTGCGAAGCGTCGCGAGCTGATCGAGCACCGGCACCCACGAGCCGTTGTCCTCGCCGTGAGCGGCCTCCGCCGCCTTCCGCCGGAACACCTCGGTGTCGACGACGCCCATGAAGTGGCTGTGCACCTCGATGCCGGAGTGGCCACGGTCGCCATCGAGCGTCGCCTTCGCCCGCTCGCGGCGCGCCCGGTCGTTCTGGACGACGACCTGCGTCTCGACCATCCGCCGGCGGTGCATGGATGCATCCGACGAGTCGGCCATCCCGAGCTGCTTCTCGAACGCCTGGATCTCCGCGCCGAGACGCTTCGCCTCCTCCGCCCTCGCCGGCCCCTCGGCCGTCGCCTCGTCGAGCTGCCGCCGCATCACGCGCAGCTCGGCGATCTTGCCCATGTCCTCCGGCGACAGGAACTCGCCCTTCGCGTTCTTGCCGAGCGCGCTCGGCACGTCGAGCGGCTTGCCGGCGCGGATGCGCTCGGTCTTCGCCATCGCCTCCGTCAACCCGCGCGCCATCGCGCGCTCGACCTGCTCCGGCCGCGCGCGACGCGACACGGTCAGGACCGCGCCGTCACCGTGGAGCGCGAGCTTGTACGCGCCTCCCTTCGCCCCGAGGTCGGCGACCTTCACCTTCACGGCGAACCCGTGCTCGCCCTGGGGCAGGCGCAGCACGCCGCCATCTTCGACCTTCACGCCGCCGGCCATGTTCGCCGCGCGCAACGAGGCCCGCTCGACATCCGCCTTCACCTGCTCGGGGGGGCGCGGCTTCGGCCCGACGCCCGACGGGTCGACGCCATCGCCACCGCCGCCGCCGCCGCGACCGTGCCCACCGCCCCCACGCCCGCCCGTCGCGGGCGGACGCGCGACGAGCTCGACCACACCGCCATCGGCGCCGACGACGTGGTAGCGGTAGCCGCCGTCGGCCTGCGCGTGCACCTTCGGCGGGTCGCCGCCGGCTCGGACGATCTCCAACGCGCGCGCCACCTGATCCGGCGTGCCCTCGAAGACCCGATCCGGGACGAGCGTCTCGAGCCCGAGCCGCGCGAGGCGGTCGCTCGTCGGCGCGTCGTCGAAGGCGCCCGCCGTCGCGAGCGCCCGGTCGGTGAGGATCCGCTCGTACCTGGCGAGCAGCCGGTTCGCCGCCGCGATGTCGCCCGAGCCCGCGACCGTGGCGCCCTCGCCGCCGAGCCCGCGCGCGCGCGTGACGAGATCGGAGAACGAGCGGCGGCTCGTCGTCTGGAGCCTCTCCAGCTTGGAGACGATGGTCTGGCTGCGCGCCGACATGTGCCGGCCGATCGCCATCGCCGCGCCCTGCAAGAGCCACTCCTCGGCCTGCTGATCGGTCGGGTTCTGCGCGTGCGCGCCGAGCAGGATCCGCGACGCGTAGTCGACGGCCGCGCCGGTGATCATCTCGACCGAGAGCGCGAGCTTGTCGTACGCGGCCTCGACCAGCCAACCGCTCGCCTTCCTCCACCTCGACGCGGCCTTGTTGACCTTGGCCAGCGGCGCGAAGGCGCGCGTGACCTTCCCCAGCGCGAGCGGGCTCACCACGTTGACGGTGAGGATGGTGACGAGCGACGCGCCGTCGCCCTGGAGCTTCTGCCCGAGCGTGTTCACCGTGACGTCGGCCGCGAACCCGGCCGCCACGCCGAACGACTGCGCGCGCGCCGTGACCGCGGCCATCTCCGCCTCGGTCATGCCAGCGCGCGCAGCGCGGGCCATCCACGCTCCCTCGGCGGCGCCGCGCGCCATCGAGGCAGCCACGTTACCGGCGAGCGTGAGCGCGATGGTCGAGAGCAGTTGCTGCGCGAACAGGCGGACCTGCGCGTCCTTCTGCTTCTGGTACGCTTGGTCGAGCGTCTCCAGGAAGTCCCCGCGCGCGACGAGCGCGCGGGTCTTTTGCTCCAGCGCGTCGAGCGCCCGCTCCTTGGCGCGCAGGATCTTCCACGGTCCCTCCGCCGACGCGCCGTGCTCGTCGTCGGCCTTGGCCACATCGCGCTGGTACCGTTCACGCAGGATCGGGAGGTTCTCGGCCAGCGAGACCAGATCGGTGCGCAGGTTCGCCAGCTCGTAATCGAACGTGTTCACCCCGCCCGACAAGGCGGCGAGCGACCGTTCGAGCGCGCGCGCCTCCGTCTCCAGCTTGCGCGTCGCGTTCTTGGCGGCGAGCTCGCGCGCGTCCACCTCGACCTTGCGAAGCTGGTAGTCGCTCGCCTTGTTCCCGGCCGCCAGCGCCCGCCCGAACGCGGCCTCGACCGCCGCTTGCTCGCGTCGCGCCTCCTTGCCGACCTTCGGATCGTACGCACCGATCGCGGCCACATCGGTGGCGCTCGCGTCGACCGACACCGCCGCGCGCGCCAGCGGACGGGCCCGGCGCAGGTAGCGCGCACGCTCGACGTACGGCGCGACGATGGTCCGCCTCTCGGTCGACTTCGCCATGGCGGCGAGGTACGCCGCGAGTACGGCCGCGTTCGATACGGACGGCGTCGCGACGATCTCGCTCATCTCGGTCGACAGCTCGAACAGCACCGCCTGCTGCCCGAGCACGGCGTTCGAGAGCCGCTTCGCATCGGCCGCCGTCGCGTCGGGCGCCGCCAGCTCGTCGCGCCATGCCTCGGTCGTCTCGATCGCCTGCGCGAGCCCGGAATCGTCGATCGCCATCGTCGCCGCCAGCTCGCGTGCCGCCGCCAGTTGGTCCAGGCTCGTGTCGCCCTGCGTCAGAAGCTCCGCCGGGGAGAGGTCGGCCGGGCCGCGTGCGCCGCCGTCGGGCGCGCTCGCGAGCCGGCCGATCGCCGCGATCCGGCCGCTCAACGACGCTGCGCGCTCGCTCATCGGACCCGAGCGGCGGGCGAGGTCGTCGGCGACCTGGCGCGCGGCGCGCAACGCCTGCTGGACGGCACGATCATCGGCTGCCGGTCGATCGCCCGCGTGGCCGTGGAGCGCATCGCCGAGCGCATCGAGCGCATCGTCGAGCCGCGCGAGCGCCGACTCCGGGAACGACTTCCCCCTCAGAGCCTCGTGTGCGAGCCCGGCCGTCTCTGACACCCAGCGCGCCGCGTCCGCGATCCCGCTCGCTGCGCGCTTGCCGCCGCCGCCGCTGACTCCCTTCGCCTGACGCTGCACCGCGGGCGAAGCGGGCGCCGACGAGACGCTCACGACCTCGTCGAGCAGCGCCTCCGCCGACTCGCCCGCGACGACCCGATCGGCGACGGCGTCGGCATGGCGCTCGTACGCGTCGCCCTCGGCGCCGACGCCGTCCGCGAGCTGCACGGCGCCGCTCGCCTGCTGCACGACATGCGCCGCCTCGTGCGCGGCCGTGTGTACGTCGGGCTCGCTCGCGAAGGCGACGTCGTCGCCCGACGCGTACGCCGTGGCGCCCATCGCCTCGCTCGCCTCCGCCGCCGCTCCGCCGACGTGCGCCTTCACGTTCGTCACGTCGTGATGGCCGAACGATGACTGGATCCGATCGAGGTGAGGGAGGGCCTGGGCCGGTCCCTCGGTCCCGTGCGCCGCTGCGGCGTGAACCGCGCTGGCCGGCCGATCGAGGAGGTGCATCGCGAACGGATCTTCGTGTGCGACGCTCTCGCGCGCGCTTCGCTGCACCGGCTGCGAGAGGTAGCCGACCCCGTCGATCGAGGCGTACGTCTGCGCGCGCCGCTCGTCGGCCTGCACGTGCGAGGTGAGCGCCACCTTCCCGGGCGCCGGCCGGCGCTCGCGCGGCTCCGCCGACTCCTCGTCGGAGGCTTCGAGCAAGAGGCGCAGGTAGTCGTTCACGGGCTCTTGCTCGCATCCTACGATGCCAGCGCCCGCGACCCTCCCGACTGGCAGCGGTGCCTGGAGAAACCGGGAGTCGTTGCCAGTGACGATCTCCGTCACGGTGGCAACTGGAGGTCAGTCACCGGGTGTCTCGTTGCCAGTCGGACCAGTCGAAGACCGCGATTTCAATGACCGCCAGCTCCACATCACACTCCAGGGGTGATCGATCTGCGGCGCCCGATCTTCGTCGACGACACGGGCACCGAGTCGTGGCCGGCCATGACAAGAACACCGCGCTTGACTTTCAGAGATCCTCGCGCCTAGGGTCGGAGTTCATGCGGTCCAGCCACCAGTCAACGCGCGTCGGTCGGTCCTTGGTGCTCGCGGCGGCGACGCTCGTGCCGCTCGTCGCGGGCGCCTGCGGCAGCGGCGACGACGACGGCCCGGATGACCGGACCGCGACCATGGCGGGGCTCGTGGCCCTGTCTCCGGTGGGCGGCGTGGCGGGCGCGGCCGTGGAGGTGAACCAGTTGACGGTCACCGACAACGTCGGCGGCGTGCGCATGCGAATCGGCGAGACCGTCACCGCATCGGACGGCGGGTGGGAAATGACGCATGGCTTCTCGTTCAACCATGGCCTCTTCGAGGTCGTCTCCCGCGGCGGGAGCTTCACGGACCTCGTGAGCGGAGAGACGATCGTCCTCGATCCAACCGACGAGCTCCGCGCGTTCGCGATCGTCGACCTGTACGAGGACCGGACAGGCGTGCTCGTGTCCCCCATCTCCGACCTGACGGCAGCCTACGCGCGGTACCGCCTCTCCGCGCGGATGCACGACAACCTCCAGGACGCCTACGAGTCCGCCTCGGCCCTCACGTTTCGGCACTTTGCGGATGTGCCATGGGACCGCATCGATCCGGCACCGCTGGACCAGCCCGCGTCGAGCGCGACCCCGGCCGTCCGGGCCTCGCTGATCCTGGGCGCGATGAACATCATGGTCGATGACATCGCCGTCGCCTCGGGTGCCTCGCGGCAAGAGGCGCATGCTTTCGCCCTCGCCAAGGCGTGGACCGCCGACCTGGCGGCGCCGCCCTTCGACGGAAACGACAATAACGACAATACCCACGGATCCGGGCTCCAGGTCGGCGAGTGCGCGCCCCTGGTGGGGTGCCAGCCGAACACGAGCCTGGCATGCACGCTGGGGGAGTGCCGCGAAAACTGTGACCTCTTCGCGGGGTCCCCCCGCTCGACGCTGCACGGCGCGCTCCTCAAGCTCGCCCGGTCGCCGCTCAACCAGACCGGCCTGAGCGACACGGCGATCCTGCCCATCGCCCGCGCCCTCGCGGACGCCACCGAGCCTGCGCTGTTCGGAGACGCCTGCCGCGATTCGGCCGATCGTACCCCTCCATCGGTCTTCTTCGAGGCCCCAACGCCGCCCGCGGACGCGTTCGTGCGCGACACCATCACCGTGCGGGTGCGTGCCACCGACGACCTCGACATGAACCCGGATCTGGTGTTCCTCGACGGGCTCGTCGACACCGACGGCGACCCGACCAACGCCGTCGCCACGGCTGAGATCGCCACCGACGCGCTGCCGGATGGCGCGCTCACGGTCTCGGCCCAGGCCACGGATAGCACCGGCCTCCAGGCTACCACGAGCCGCTCGTTCACTGTCGACAACACCGATCCGCAGATCACGATGAGTTCGACCGGCTTCTACGTGAGCGGCGCCGACTGGTGGACCGGGAGCCCGACGCCGACGATCGGTGGCATGCTCACTGAGGTCAACCTCGACACCATCACGGTCTTCGCCGACGGCGTCATGGTCGGGACCGCCACGCCGGGCGCGGGCTCGTGGACGATGACGCTTCCGGCCGGGACGATCCCGGGTGTGACGGGCAAGACCATCCGCGTCGATGCCGTCGATCGAGCGGGCAACACCGCCAGCGTGTCGCAGCGCATCCGGTACGATGCGACGCCCCCCGTGATCACGATCCCCGACACGACGGTGCGCGACGAGAGCGGCGACACGATCACGTTCGACCAGACGATCGACCCAATCTTCGGCGTCGCCGACCGCAGCCCGACGCACGCGCACGGGGGCGCCGCGGTCACGCTCGGCCCCGCCACCGCCTGCGATGTCGCGAGCGCCCGCAAGGTGACCAAGTACGCCTACCTGCTCGACGAACAACCGCTCTACGCGAGCGAGAGCAACGGTGCCGGTCCGGGCGGACGAAACCCCCTCCGCTGGGCGATGGCCATCTCCGACGACGGCGTCGGCGTCGACTACGCGACCGTCGCCTATCGCATTCGTGACGTCGCGACCAACACGTTCCCGCTGGACTGGACGCCGCTCGCGGGCACCGGCGCGTACACGGTGAATCTCTTCCGCACGGCGTCGAGCGGGCCATCGATCCCCGTGCTCGGGACCAAGGAAGGGGTCTTCGAGATCCAGTTCCGTGGACGCGACCGGCTCAACCGCGACGCCGATGTAGTCACGCGATGCTGGAATCACGACCTCCTCGCAGCCCCGCTCGACTTCGGATTCCCGTCCGTGACGATGCCAGGCGGGCCCTCGGCGCCGACGAACGGTCCCGCGGGCTCGGGCAAGTACGGCCTGACCGCCGCCACCTTCTCGCTGGCGGACACGACCTCGCCCTACGAGCCGATCTCGATGCTCATGAACGCGCCTACGCCGGGCACGCCGAGCGGCGTCGGCTTGATGCAGTTCCCCGTCTACAACCCGACGAACGAGACCGTATACCTCTCGATCGATGTCGTGAGACCGACGGCCGGCGTCGCGGGAAAGCGCTACTACCAGAATCGATGGACGTTCAACGAGACGACCGTCAGCACCTTGTGCGGCACGGACCCGGGTGGTGGCCCGAACCATGAGACGCCCGGCTGCGAGCCCGTGACCTACCCGGGGACAGGAACCACGACGCTCTCCGCGCTCGAAACGACCTCGATCCCGCCGTCGAGCTACTCGATCCGCGTCTGGGAGGAGCCGGTCGGCACCGGTAGCTACATCGAGTTGACGCAGTGCCCCGGGTGCAGCACCACGTCGACCGACATGAACACCCGGACGCGAGTGACCGTGATGATCCCTCCGCGCGGCCCTCCCGTGACTGGGGCGCCGCCTCCGCGAAAGTTCTGGATCGTCCCCGTCCTCGTCGGACCGATCGGTCTACAACCTGGCGCGCCGGGACCGTACACCGAGTTCACCGCCGGTGGCGCGACGATGAGCGGCGCGGTCGACGAGACGCGCACCGGCTGCGTCGAGTGGACGCCACTCGCGCCCTACCGCTGCCTCCGACGACGGACGTACCGGAAGTTCCGCGCGACGTGGCGCGCCGAGGTCACGGGGATCGGCGACGTGCGAGCCTTCGTGCGCAGCTCTTGGACCACGAGCGGCGACGAAATTCCAACGTACGTCCTGCCGGATACCGGCTTGCGCGTCGCCAACATCCTGAACTGGTACTCGGACGAGCCAATCCAACCTACGACTCCAACGCCTCCATGACCGACAGGAGCACGAACCCAATGTCCCTCTCACGCTGGATCCTCCCAACGCTCGCTGGCGCGATCGCCGGCGCTACCTTAGTGATCGCGTGCAGCGATGACTCGCCCGGCGACGCGGACGCTGCAGTCTGTGACTGTCCGGCGGCGGAAGCCCCCATCGCTGGCCGCGTGATGTCGGTGAGCGCGACGGGCGCGATCGGCGCGAACAGCGCTGGAGGCCAAACCGCACAGTGCCCCACGGGCGCGATTCTCCTCGGTGGCGGCTGCCGACTCGACCAGGGGATCGACGACCCGCAAGTGCTCATCTACGTCGCGTCACCGAGCACAGCGCTTCCCGACTCGTTCTCGTGTAGCTGGATCTCCACCAGCTCGCAGACGCGTACCGGCGTCGCCGAGGCGCGCTGCTTGGTGCCGGCGCAATGACGTCCCCGCTTGCCGGCACACCGAGACCCCAGCAATGACGACAAACCGAACTCTCGCGCCAGCGGCACGGACGCGCACGGCGGTCGCCTTGATGTTCGTCTTGGCCTTGGCCGCGTGCGGCGGGGCCCCGGACGAGACGGTCGATGGTGCAACGGACGCTGACGACAACTCCGGTGATGCGGCGGTAGACGCAACGCCGGGAACCGAGTTTCGCGTGATCACGCACTCGGCGATCTTTCCCCAGGGACGCGCGCGTCTCGTCGCCGTTCGGGATGGCGGGGCTCCGTGGACCATCGTCCCGGAGGTAAGCCTCGGCGAGTACGCGGGCAGGATCCTCTCCGCCACCATCGATCTGGTCGTGGCCTGCCACGCCATGACCCCCTACGACGACGCGCAGGTGTCCTTCTTCCACCTGACGAGCGAGGATCCTCTCCAGGTCGAGGTGCTTTGCTACGCGCCGCCGCCCACCGTGCGGTTCACAGGCGAGGTGCGTCCGATCGGCGGCTTGTACACGCCCGGCCACCTCATGGTGTCCGCTGGGACGTTCGACGTCGATGTGCGGACCGGTCCCGGTGACGTGATCGCCACATCGTCGACGAACGCGCTGATCGTCCATGACCTGCCCTTCACCGCTCCCACGTCGCTCGTCCTCGAGACGGACGTCAACGGCTCGCCGTTACGTCCACTGGATCTGAGTGTGACGGGCGCTCTGCAAGGTGAGACCGTGTCGCGCCGATCGACCGTCAGTACCAAGAACGGGACGACCATGCTTCCCCTGACCGATGCGCTGTTCCCACGCGAGCAACTCGTGAGCGGCGACCAGCGGCGCATCTACGCTAATGCCATCACGCCCACCACTCGACGGAGAGTGACGTTCCACAACAACCAGGACGGTTCGTTCACCGGCACGTTCCCGCCCGGACTGGTGGCCGCGAGCTACCAGCGTCAAGCGGATGCCGCCAACGAGACCTTCACGTGGACGGGAGCGTTCCCTGATCGTCGGGCGATCGACTTCGACGCGTCCACCTCCGACGAGACTTCGTCACGCTACATCCTCGCTCACATCTCCTCCCGCCGAATGGCGATGGACGGTCTTGGAGACAACGGAACCTACGCCACGCCTGATCGGCGAGACATCCCCGGTTGGGAGGCGACGTGGGACCTTATGCCTGGCGGTGTCCGATGGTCGGTCGCGGTGCGCGGATCGTCCTCCGAGGCCCCGTACGGAGCGCGCCGGGCGGACGGTGACGTCACCTGGGAGTCGGCGATGATTGGCGTGCCGGCGGCGCCCGAGTGATCGACTCCACCGACATCGCACAGACCATCGACCGCGCCGGGAAATACCGGCTCGGCGAGCTGCTCGGCGAGGGCGGGATGGCGCGCGTCTACCGTGGGGCGATCGTCAGCGGCGAGGGCTTCCAGCGCGAGGTCGCGATCAAGGTCGTCCTGCCGACGTTCAGCGCGAACCCGGTCTTCTTCGAGATGTTCAAGAACGAGGCGTGGCTCGCCTCTCTGCTCCATCACGACAACATCGTCGCCGTGCTCGACTTCGATCGGGGCATCGACGGCAACGTGTTCCAGGTGCTCGAATACGTGCACGGGCGCGATCTCGAGAAGCTGGCGCGCACGGGGCCCGTACCGATGCCGGTCGCCGCGTACATCATGGGCGAGGTGTTGCGGGGCCTCGGTCACGCGCATGCGGCGACGAACCCGGAGAACGGCAAGCTGCTCCTCATCGTTCATCGCGATTGCACGCCGTCGAACGTGCTCCTCACCTACGACGGGCGCGTGAAGGTGTCCGACTTCGGCGTCGCCAAGGCCGTGCACGCGACCAACGCAACGCAGTCGGGCACGGCCAAGGGCAAACCCGCGTACATGAGCCCGGAGCAGCTCGAAGGCGCGATTGATCTGGACGGGCGCTCGGATCTGTTCGCCGTGGGCGTGATGCTCTGGGAGCTGCTCGCCGGACGCCCGCTCTTCGTGAAGGCAACGGACACGCAGGAGTCGGTCATCGGCCGCGTGCTCATGTACGGCAAGGGGCTGGAGCCGCTGCCCGACCTCGGGCAGATCAACCCGATCGTCCCGGCCGGGCTCCACCAGCTCGTGAACAGCATGCTCTCGCCGAGGCGGAGCGAGCGGCCGGTCGATGCGGCGTCGGCCCTGGCGCGGCTGCGGCCCTGGATCCCGCCCGACGGCGCCGAGCAGCTCGCCGCGCTCCTGGCGGGCCGGTTTCCTGGCGACGCGCGGCGGCCCGGCGGCTCGGCCGAGCTGGTCACCGTGCACGGCTCGTACGGTCCGGCGGGGACGTCGATCGCGCCGCAGAGCACGACGGCGGCGACCGCGGGCGAGCTCGCGAAGGCGCGGCGAGCGGGCCGGAAGCGCCAGCGGTGGCCGCTGGCCGTCGCGCTCGGCGCGATCGGCGCGACCTCGATCGTGACGGGTGTCGTGCTCGCGACGGGAGGCAGCAGCGAGCCAGCCGGCGAGGCGACCGAGCCCGCCGCGGCATCGGCCACGGCGACCGCGAATGCGGCCCCCGCCGCGACGGCGCCGATCGATGAGCCGGAGAGCGTCGCGCCGGAGAGCGTCGCGGTCGACGCCGCGCCGAGCGACGCTCCGACGAGCGAGACGAGCGAGACGAGCGATGCGGGCGTTCCGGCGATCGATGCCCGCAAGAGGACGCGGGGCGGCGGCTCGCGCGGCCAGGGCACGCGGGACAACTTCGTCGAGTACGACCTGGGAGGAAGTGGCAAGTGACGACCTTCATCAAGCTCGCGCTGGCGTGTGCGGTTGCGTTGCTCGCGACGACGGACGGCGCCACGGCGCAACCCGCGCCGCCCGGAGGCACGGCGCACAAGACCACCGCCAAGGGAGAGTCCACGGTGCTCGTTCCCCCGCAGGGCGGCACCGCCGACATCCCGGCGCACATCAACACCAACGTCCTGCTCACGTTCCCGTCGGCCATCGCCCCGAAGGTGATCGGGTCGAGTCGTGACTGGGACGTGAAGGAGTTCACCGACGGTTTGCTCGTGCGCGCCAACAGCGCGAGCGCTGCGCCCGCGACGCTGGCGGTCGCGACGCGCGACGGCCAGATCAAGGTGAACATCACGCTGCGGGTGGTGCCGGCGACCTCCGAGGGCATGACGCTCGTCCGCTTCTCGGCCGCAAGCGCCGAGGATGCCTTCCGCGCGGCCGTCGAGGCCGAGGTCGAGAAGCGCGTCGCGCCGATCCGCGCGGAGCTGGCGGCGTCGAAGAAGGCGCTCGACGCGAAGGTCCGCGACCGCGCCGACCGCATGGTCGCGGGGAAGCTCCTGCGCCGCCTGGAGACGGTGAAGCTCAAGGGCCGCGCGCGTAACGACGACAACGTGATCATCCACCTCACGCGCGCGGTGTTCCTCGGGCAGGACGCGTACCTCCTGTTCGACATCCAGAACCGCTCGGGCGGCGCGTACCGCGTCGCGAAGGTGACCGTGCGCGGCCCGCGTGGCTCCGACCACACCGGTCCGGCCAGCCTGGCGTCGAGCACCATCGACACCGCCGAGGAGTCGCTCGTCGGCGTCGTGCCGGCCGGGACGACAGGCGCCGCCGTCGTCGTCTTGCGCCAGGTCGACCTCGTGCTCGGGCAGTCGCTCAAGCTCACCGTCGAGGAGCCCGACGGCCGCGGGCGGATCGTCGTCGACCGCGGCATCGTCCTCCGATGAGTCGCACCGCGATCGCGACGCTCGCCCTGGTGGCGAGCGCGTCACTTCCCGCGTACGCCGACCGCTACGAGGCGGCGGTCACCGTGGCGCCAGAGGGCGGCTTCGCGTGGATTCGCGAGGACGGCGCCGCGGGTGCCACGCGCGTCCCGCGCGGCGGCGCCAGCGTGCGCCTGAGCTACGGCCTGCGCGACTGGCTCGCGCTCGACGCCGAGGTCGGCGGCGCCACCATGAGCGAGGGCCGCTTCGAGGACATCGTCGTGTCGGTGGGCGGTGCGACGCCGACGAACGAGACGCTGACCCGGACGACGCGTGCCGCGCGGCTGCTCGTCGGAGGCGAGCTGCGGCTCGGCGTCGCCTGGATCCCGACCGTCGCCGTCGGCGTCGGCGCGCAGCTCCGCATGCGTGGCGACGCGGTCGTCGCCGGCACCGCGCTGGTGCCCGACGGCCGCCGTGGCGGCATATCCGTCGATCCGGTCGTCGCCGCACGCGTCGGCCTGGAGCGCCGGCTCAGCGCGCGCTGGGTCGTTGGCGTCGAGGTCGCTGCCGCGCGCGCGCTCATGGCACCCGCCATCGACTCGGCCGAGGTGAGCCTGTCGCTCTCCCGCTACTGGTATCCACTCCTATGACGAACGATCGATCATCGCCCGACGCCGGGCTCGGCGCCCTCGTGCGCGTCCACCCGCCGTACACCCTGTGGCGTACGCCGGAAGCGTTCTTCTACGGCATGCTGCTCGCGCTGACGAGTGGCGTTCTCGTCGTGCTCGGCGTGCTGAACTCCCGGCCGTTGCAGGCCATCGCCGGGGTCGGCCTGGTGGGGTTCGCCGTCGGCGTGACGATGCTCGGCCAGGCAATCGGTCCCCGTGCGTGGCTTCACGAGGATGGGTTCGTGTTTCGACGCCGCGGCAAGCGCCGAGTCGTTCGATGGTCGCAGATCAACGACCTGCGCGTATCCTATGTCGACCGTCGACAGCGCTTCTGGAAGCGCCCGTTCGACGTCATGGAGATCGGGATCGAGGGTGAGCCGTCGCTCAGACTCGTCACGTCGTACTCGCACGACGCGCGGGGCTTGATGCACGCGATCGAGGACGGGTCCTCGCACGCTGTAGGAGCGCGCGCGATCCAGGCACTCGATGCGGGGCAGGTCATCGCGCTCGGAAACCTGCATCTGCGGTCGAGCGGCTGGGTCATCCTCGGCGAGTCGATCGCGTGGCGCGATCTGGAGAGATTCGAGGCGAACGACGGCGTCGTGCTCGCCTGCTTCTCCAGCGCCGGGCTCCACGAGATGGGTTCGTACAAGGATCTCCATCTAGCCCGGGCGCTCATGGACCTCGCGTTCGAGCGGGCCGCTCTCGACGGCGGACGACCCGCCCCGCTCGAGGGAGGCATCGTTGCCGCGCGAAACCGCTTCGGGTTCTGATGGCGAGGATTCCATCATCTCCCGACGTCGGACCCGCGACGACGCGCGATGGGCGGGACCTATCGCCCGAGGCGGTGATCGAGCTCCTGCGCGCGATGGAGGCACGCACCGGGCGGGCGCTATTGGCCGAGGAGGTCGCGCATCAGGAGACCGCGCTGTACTACGCCGCACTCCGGTACTGGGACACCTTCGACCGCGTGCGAGAGGTCGCCGGGCTGGCGCATCGTCCAGGCCCGTTGGTCTGGACGCCCGAGCGCGTGATCGAAGAGCTGCGCGCGCTCTACGAGCGGGGCGTGCGGATCCGGACGCCGGAGCTGCGGGCGCTGCGGAACGGGATCCTCGGGGGCATCGTCCGCATGGGCGGGCTCGAACGCGCGCGCGAGCTGGCCGGGATCCCGGAGCAGCCGAAGATCCAGCGGTACACGCCCAAGTACAGCTGGACGGCCGACAAGGTCGTGCAGAAGCTGCGCGCGCGACACCGCGCGCGGGAATCGCTCGCACCGACGCGCGTGCCGACGGACCTGTCGCGCGCCGCGACCTTCTACTTCGGCGACTATCGCTCGGCGGTCGAGGCCGCCGGCTTCTGCTACGCCGACGTGTGCGACCATCGCGCGCTCGGCGATGACGAGCTTCTCGAACGGCTGCGCGTGTTCGCGCGCGAGCATCCGCACGCGACGAAGCGGGACATCGCGACCAAGGGGAAGGCATCGACGCTCGTCGTTCGGTTCGGCTCCGTGGAGGAGGCCGTGCGGCGCGCGGGGCTCGAGGGATGGCCGACGCCGAGGAGCTTCCCCGTCTACGATCGCGACGAAACGGTGACACGGCTGCGCCAGCGGGCGCGCGAAGGTGGGAGGCTCGCGGTGCCGGCCATGGCACGCGAGGATTCCCGCCTCCTGCACTCGTGCCGCCGCCACTTCCCCACGCTGCGCGCCGCGCTCGCAGCGGCGGGCATCGAGGATCACGACCTGACGCCGCACAAGAGCGCCGACTGGGTCATCGCCACGCTGCGCGAGCTGATGGCCCAGGGCAAGCAGCCGACGTCCGCTACCTCCGAGCGATTGAGGTACTGGGCGAAGCGTCATTTCGGCTCGTGGAGCAAGGCGATGGCGGCGGCCACGGCCTCCGCGTCGCGTTCGGAGCGAGGGTGATACCCGAACGCCTGCGGTTCGTCGTCGATGACCTCGGCGTCGCCGCGATCGAGCCGGGCCGCCGCCTCGTGCGCATCGCGTGGAACGACCTGCGCATGGTCGCCATCGTGAGCAACGACGGTGGGCCGACCGAGGACGAGCTGTTCTTCGTGCTCCACGGCACCGCCGGCCGCCTGCTCACGATCTCGCACGACGAGAGCATCGAGTGTGGGCTCCTTCCCGTGCTCCAGCGCCTCCCCGGATTCGACCACGCCAAGCTCAGCGACGCGTCGTGCTGCACCGAGCACGGCGAGCTCGTCTGCTGGACGTGGTCGGGCGCGGCCGACGTCGCCGCCTTGTTCGCGGATCTGCCGCGCGCGCTCGTCTCGCTCGCGTCGGGCGCCGAGCCCCGGCCGCCTGCGACCGGCACCGTGGCTGGCGATCGGGCGCTCGGGGATATCTCGCCTCCACGCGAGACCGCAGGGCAGCGCGTGACGACGATCGAGATCGGGCGTGACGGACTGCGGATCCGCGCGGTCCAGCACCTCCTGCCGTACGTGCCGCCCATGCCCTGCGTCTCGCTCATTACTGACGGGCTGCGTCAGCTCGGTCGCGACGAGATGTGCCTGACCGTTCCCGTCGCGGTCCTGGCCGATGGTCCGCACGTACCCGCGCGATTCATGAAGAGCCTCGCGTCAGGGCTCGACAACGCTCCGCGCATGGGGCCGGGTACGTTCATCGCCGTCACGATTCCCGAGTGGCCGCATGTCACCGGCTTCGCGCTGGAGCGGACCTGGCCCATGGACGGCGTCGAGCTGCCGATGGGATGCCTGACCCTGCACGCGCTCGTCGGGCCCGAGTTGGAGGCGGCGGGTGCCGTCGGACCGCTGCGCATCCTGGCGCGCCTCGGCAGCCGGGCGCACTTCTGGCCGACCCCGGCATGGTGCGATCCACGCCGGGCCGCCGTCGCCGAGCCGACCGAGGCGACGTTCCTCGCCAAGGTCCGCGCCGGGCACTTCCCGAACATCACGGTCACGCTGGAGGATCGCACGATCGTGGTGCGCGCGGCTCGCTCGGCGCTGCCGAGGCTCGCCGACCTCGCCGACCTCGATCCGCGCGAGCCGTTCGTGTTGTTCACCAGCCTGGACCAGCGCGCCGACGCGCTGTTCTCGTGGCGTCCCGGCGAGGAGGTCGCGAGCGCCCACACGCTCGGCCGGTCGCCGGGCGCGCGCATCGCGGGCTGCTTCTTCGCGGTCTTTCCGAACCGGAGGGCCGATGGCGGCGCCGTCGCCGAGGACGGCCTCCGGATGTCCTTCACCGCCGAGTCCACCGAGCGCTTCCGCGACGCACTGCTGCGCGGCGAGCCCTTCCGTGTGCCTTCCGGCCGCTCCTACGACCTCCGCCTGGAGTGGAGCGGGGAGCTGGCGTGACATGACGGTCCTGGCCATCCTCTTCGTGCTCGCGCTCCTCGTCCCGATCGGGTTCCTCGTCGCCGAACCCGCGAGGCGGCGCGGGCGAGCCCGGCGACGTCCGCAGGACAAGGCGGCGCCTCGCCGTCCCGCGAACGATCTTCCCGTTGGCGACCTCGTCGAGGCCGCGCTCGACGCACGCGCCAGCCGTCGCGCCTCGTCGCCGACCCACGCCAGCGCGGCCCCAGTCCGCTTTCGAGCCTCGTCGGGCCGCGTGGTGACGTTCCCCCATGCGCCCGCGCCCGAGCGCCGAAGCGACGAGGTTCCGGTGGAGCAGTCCGGTGATGGCACGGTCGCCGAGGCGGTCGACGTCGAAGCAGTCGACGTCGACGCGGCCGACGTCGAGGCGGTCGAAGACGAAGCGGCCGTCGTCGTCGTCGAAGCGACCGAGCGGCCCGCCGACGGAGCGAGCGACGTCGGCGACGGCTCGGACGTCGAGCCGGTGAGCTGGGATCCGGTCGAAGGCGATAGCTGCGGTGGAGGCGTCTGGGACGATGACTGATGCGAACCAGGGGCGGCCCGTCAACGGCACGCTCAGCGATCGGCGGTGCGACAGGCCGCGACCTTGCGATAGCCCGAGCGCGCCGACAGGTAGAACGGCGTCGCGAAGCCGACCGAGATGGCGCCTGCAAACACGTAAGCTCCTCCCATCAGCCGGTTGTAGTCGTCGGAGGACATCAGGAGAGCGCCACCGCCGATCGCCATCAGCGCACCCGCGGCGCCGTAGGTCACGGCGACGGTCATGTCGACATGAGGCACGGCCCTGCTGTGGGTGCAGCGCAGGGGCTCGCGTCGCTTCACGGCGAGTCCGGGTGGCCCCCCGTGCGGTACCGTCGGCGGCGGCGGCGGACCGGCCACCATCAGCCACGAACACCCCGAACTCGCAAGCGCGAGCGTCAGTGCGACCACCGCGATTGGCAGCCGTCGCGCTGTTCGCGACGCGGATGTCGTGGACGGAGGAGCGTTTGAGTCCATCTGGGTACCCAGAGCAAGGCGTGTGCCTCCGTCGCGACGTCCCCGACCACCTCGGTCAGGGGCGCGGGCACGCGCGGTCGTGCGGCCGGAACCGTAGCAACCGATGCCGGTGATCTCGGCATCCGAGGATCAGCCACCAACGGAGCGAACATGGCCAGAGCACGAAGACCGGCGGCGCGGACCTCGGCGGCCTGGTGGAACGAGATCCGGAGCAACCCGGAGGCCCTCCTGCGTTGGCTGCGCAAGCAGTATCACGGCGAGGCGACCGCGGCCGAGCGCATCGAGCGCTACTGCATCGCCCGCCTGCCCGCCGATGACCCACGACGCCGGATTCTCGCGGTCGTTGCGGGTCAGGAGCGCCAGCACGCGCACTGGGTGGGAGACCTCCTCCGCGCACGTGGGGAGGAGCCACGCATCCTGACGCGGCGCGAGCGGTACTGGACGCACGCACTCGCAGCGATGACGTCGTTCGAGGACGCCGCCGGCATCGCTCACCATGCCGAGGTGATGCGCCTCGAACGAATCGAGGTGATCGCGAGCGACCCGACCGCGCCCGACGACATCCGCGCGACGTTCGCGCGCATCCTTCGGGACGAACGGTTTCACGCACGCGCGTTCGCGCGCCTCGCGGGTTCCGATGGAGTCAGGCGTACGCGATCGCGCCACGAGGACGGAGCCCGCGCCATCGGATTTGTGCGCGCCGCCGAAGCCGCCTAGACTCAGCATCGGTGCCTTCGGCAGGTCCACCGCGCCGGCTCAACGATCAGCTCGCCGACACGCTCATCGACGGGCTCGATCGTGCGTGGCAGCCGCTGCCACGCGGAACGGTTCTCAACGGGTATGGCCGGTTCAGGACGGGATCCAAGTTGGCGAAATCTGTGGAAGCTCGCGTTGGCATTGGATCATCGCCGAGAGGGGACAGGATCCGGGGTCGCAAGCCGCCAGGATCATGTCGGTCCTGGGAGCCGTTGCGTTCCGAGGGGCGGCGGAGCGTGGGACCCGCGGCCTCATCCACGCGGTCTGGGCGTCCCGACGGCGCGTGAACCGCCCCAGCACGACAACCTGGTGGCACGCCCGTTCGCCGGCCGGATTTCCCGAACACGGAGGGTCTCGAAAGCGAAGTGATCTCGGAGTATTGGACCCCCGGATCCTGTCCCCGGCGCGCAGGTGCGCGGGATGATTCAGCGGGCGCGGCGGCGGGCCTCGATGGCGAGGCGCTCCTCGGGGGTCCAGCGGAGGGAGGGGGGCCACCAGGCCCAGACGGCGTTGATGGTGAACGCGAGGTTGGCGGCGCTGATGATGAAGAGGGCGCGATCGGGGTGGCGGGCGGAGACCACGAAGGCGGCGAGGAAGGCCAGGGCGCTGGGCGCGATGCGGCGGTCGATCGCGATGGCGACCATGCCGCCGATCGCGAACCACAGGAGCACCATCAGCACCTGCGTCGTCGCGACCGGCAGGGCGAGGTACCAGGCGCCGATCCAGAGGGTGATCTGGACGAGGAAGAGGTGGAGCCCGGTCATGAACAGGCGGCGGTTGACCGCGGTCTTGCCGATCGACTCGCGCGCCCACACCCCGAGCCCGGCCAGCAGGACCAGGAGGCCCACCGACCAGCCGACGTGGTGGACGTGGTGGCGCGCCCGCACCAGGTCGGGATCGAGGCCGCCGGCCAGGGGCGCCAGCGTGAAGATCGCGCCCAGCAGCGTGACGATGAACACGCGCGTGCGCGTGCCGAGCTTCTCGTCGAGGTCGCGGCGCAGGTGCTCGAGCGCGGCCTGGCGCGCCGCGTGCTGCTCGGCGGCGGCGCGGGCGCGCGCCACCAGCTCCGGCGGCGGCGCCTCGAGCTCGCTCAGCAGGCCGACCGCCGCCCGCGGGTCGTCGCTCGCCAGCTCGTACTCGGCGACCGCGACCGTGGCCTCGGTCAGGCCGGCGCGGGCCTCGGCGTTGTCGCGCCACGCCGCCAGCGCCTCGTGGAAGCCGAACTTGCACGCCCCGAACAGGCGGTAGATGTCCTCGCGATCGCGCGCCGGCGCGCCCTCGGGCAGGCGGAGCAGCGCCAGGAGCTCGTCCGTGCGCGCCCGCGCGACCGCCGCCAGGGGCGCCGAGCCGCGGTGCTCGAGGTAGCTGGCGATGGCCTGGCGCAGCTCGTCGATCGACGGGTAGCGGTCGGCGGGATCGGGCTCCATCGCCCGCAGGCAGATGCGGGCGAGCTCGGGCGGGGCGTCGGCCGGCAGCCGCGGCCGCGACAGGATGACGCTGGTGACGACCTCGATCGCGCTCGCCCCCTGGTGCGGCGGCTCGCCGGTGATGACCTCGAACAGCACCGCCCCGGCCAGGTAGACGTCGGTGCGCTCCGACAGCGGCGGTCCGCCGGGCCGGCCCAGCAGCTCGGGCGCCAGGTAGCACGGCGTGCCCGCCATCTCGGTGGCGTCGGCCGCCAGCGGCAGGCGGCCGCTGCCGTCGTCGCGCAGGCTGACCGCGATCCCCCAGTCGAGTAGGTAGACCTCGCCGAACTCGCCGATCATGACGTTGGCCGGCTTGAGGTCGCGGTGGATGATGCCGCGGCTGTGGGCGAAGCGGACGGCGTTGAGCACCTGGAGCAGGATGCCCAGGTTCCACGCCAGCAGATCGGTGGCGCCGAAGCGCGCCGCCACCAGCTCGGCGTCCTCGAGGATGTCGTGCCAGACCACGCCCTCGATCCGCTTGAGCACGATCAGCGGCCGGCCGTCGTCGTCGAGGCCGACGTGGTGGACCGGGACGATGTTGGGGTGCTCGAGCGCGCCGGTGACCCAGGCCTCGCGCAGCAGGTCGAGCGCGGCCGCGTCGTCGCCG
The DNA here is from genome assembly GCA_900696455.1 of uncultured delta proteobacterium. GTDB lineage: Bacteria > Myxococcota_A > Polyangia > Haliangiales > Haliangiaceae > UBA2376. Next base: position 3,963 of record CAADGB010000043.1, on the reverse strand, counting down.
CGGTCGGCCTTGAGGGTCTTGACCGCGACCGTGCGCCCGAGCGCGGTCTGCTCGGCGAGGCGGATGATGCCCATCCCGCCCTCGCCGATGGTCTGGCCCGGCCGGAGCTGCGCCGGCGCTCCCGGCGACAGCCCGGCGAGCTGCTCGAGCATGGCCATGGCGCGGCGGCCGCCGGTGGTGCGCAGCCCGTCCGGGATCAGCGTCGCGCGCGGCGCCGCGCGCAGGGTCGCGGCGGTGTCGGCGGCCAGGGTCTCGAGCCACGCCTCGAGCTCGCGGGCGAGCCCCCGCTCCGAGCCGTCCCCGCGGGAGCCGGATGCCATCGCCCGGTCGAGCTTAGGGCCTGCGCGCGGGGAACTCCATCGCGCGCGCCGGCGATCCATGCCACCACGCCGGCCACGCCGGTCACGCCGGCCGACCTCGTTGCCCGGGTCGCGCCTTGCATTGCCGGAGGCGCGGCGATATCAACCCGGCATGATCAAGCGCCCGAAGATCGCAATCATCGGCGCCGGCGGCAACGTCGGCGCGGCCGTGGCCCAGTGGGCCGTGCAGAAGGAGCTCGGCGAGCTGGTCCTCGTCGACATCAAGCCCGGGCCGGCCGAGGGCCGCGCGCTCGATCTGGCCCAGTGCGGCCCGTGGGAGGGCTTCAACAGCCACCGCTACGTCGCCACCGACAAGACCGAGGCCATCGCCGGCGCCGACGTCGTGGTCATGACCGCCGGTGTCCCGCGCAAGCCGGGGCAGTCGCGCGAGGAGCTCATCGGCATCAACGCTGGCATCGTCCGCGGCATCTGCGCCGACGTGAAGAAGTACGCGCCCGACTGCGTGCTCATCGTCGTGTCCAACCCGCTCGACGCCATGGTCTTCGTCGCCAAGCAGGTGACCGGCTTCCCGCGCGAGCGCGTGATCGGCTCGGCCGGCGTGCTCGACAGCGCCCGCTTCCGCACCTACCTGGCCATGGCCGCCGGGGTCTCGGTCGAGGACGTCCAGGCCATGGTGCTGGGCGCCCACACCGACAAGGACATGGTGCCCATCGTCTCGCACGCGATGATCGGTAACGTCCCGGTCACCAGGTTCCTGTCGGCGGAGAAGCTGCAGGAGGTGGTCGACAACACCAAGAAGGGCGGCGCGACGCTGACCGGCCTCATCGGCACCTCGGCCTGGCTGGCCCCCGGCGCCGGCACCTGCCTCATGGTCGAGGCCATCGTCCGCGACCAGGGGCGGGTCCTGCCCTGCTCGGTCGAGCTCCAGGGCGAGTTCGGCGTCACCGGCGCCTTCCTCGGCGCCCCGGTCAAGCTCACCGCCGCCGGCGCGGTCGCGGTCTACGAGATCGCGCTGTCGGCCGACGAGCAGGCCGCCTTCGACCAGGCGGTGGCGGCCAACACCGAGCTCATGAACCTCGCCCGCGGCTTCCTGGGCTGCGCTAGCCATGGCGACCACCCCCGTCCTCGACAGCGCCGCGTTCTCGCTGGGCGCCGGCACCGTGACCCGCGAATCGTCCGGGTCACGGACGCTGTTCGCCTTCGCGGCGCCCGCCACCCGCCACTTCGACGGCGGGTTCGAGCTCTCGGTCTACGCCGTCCTCTACGACGGCGACGGCCGCTTCATCGCCCGCCGCAGCTCGGAGTGGGGGCGGCCGGTCTTCCTCGCCAACCGGGCGACCTGGGCCCACGAGTTCACGGCCGATCAGCTCGCCGGCGGGCGCCGGCTGGTCTACGAGATCGAGCACCGCTTCGACCTGCGGCGCCGGATCGCGGCCGGCGAGCTCCCCGAGCTTCCGGGCGAGGCCGACGGCAGCGACTACTGGCGATGGGTGACCGTCGATCCACGGACGCTCGACGAGCGGGCGGTCCGCTTCGATCTGGGCCTCTGGGCGCGCACCAGCGGCGTCGACGTCACGATCGTGCAGCACCCCAAGGTCGAGACCGACTCGATGCGGACCGAGCTCGAGGTCGAGCTCCTCGACGCGAACCGCGACGTCTGCGTGGCGCGGCCGATGTCGGTCAGCCTCAACCGCGGTGGCCCCGGCTTCACCGACGTCTCGCTGTCGGTCGACCGCAAGACCCTGCGCACGCTGCGGTTCTTCGAGCTCCGCGGCCGCACCGAGGTCAGCGCCATGGCGCGCCTCGTCCTCGAGCCCCTGCCGTAGGCGGCCCCGGCCCGGGCCGGCCGCTCCGGAAATCGGACGCGGCGGGCCCGCGCCCGGCCGGATCTCGGCTGCGGCCGCGCCGCCGGGAGGTAGGCTCGAGGCTCGAGAGCGAGGTGAGCCATGGAGCGAGCTCCGCGCAGTGTCGACGCCATCGTCGAGGCCCAGGTGCAGCGCTGGCTGGAGGAGCGCCGGCGCGCCACGGCGCCGCCGCCGGTCCCGCCGCCGGTGATCACGGTGTCGCGCGAGTACGGCGCCCAGGGCGCGGTGGTGGCGCGCCGGGTGGCCGAGCGCCTCGGCTACGCCTACTGGAACCGCGACCTGCTGGCGGCGATCGCCAGCCACGCCCGGGTCGATCCGGCGACCCTGGCGCAGTTCGACGAGCACCACCGCTCGCCGCTGGTCGGCATCATGAGCGGGATCATCCCCCAGCCCACCGGCGCCAGCCAGCTCGACTACGCCCGCGAGCTGACCCAGGTCGTGCGCGACCTGGCCGCGCGCGGCGCCGCGGTCGTGGTCGGCCGCGGCCTCAACTTCCTGCTCGATCCGGACCGCACCCTGCGGGTGCGCGTGGTGTGCCCGCTCGAGCAGCGCGTGCGCGAGCTGGCGGCGCGCGAGGGGCTCTCCGCGGCCGAGGCGCGGGCGCTCATCGTCGACGCCGACCGCGACCGCCGGGCGTTCGTCCACGATCTGTTCGGCAAGGACGTCGAGGAGCCCACGGCCTACGACCTCTGGCTCAACACCGGCACGCTGTCGCTCGACGCCGCGGCCGAGATCGTGGTCGCGGCCTGCCACGCTCGCTTCGGCGACCAGGCGCGGCGTCCCCACGCGACCTGATGGGGTCGGATCCGGCGCCGGCCCGCGTGGCCGCCCGGCCGCCCGGCCACCCCCGCGCCCGCGGTCAGGCGAGCCGCGCGGCGAGGGCCCGCGCCAGCCGCCAGGCGTCGCCCGGCCACCGCCCCGACACGTAGCGCCCGTCCTCGACGATGAAGGCCGGACCGTCGTCGTCGCGGGTGCCGCGCGCGGTCAGGGTACGCGGGCCGCGCACGAAGTCGTCGGGCGAGGCCAGCGCGGCGCGGACCTCGTCCTCGACGTAGGCCGGGTAGGTGCGGTAGTAGCGGCCCAGCTTCCAGAACGTCAGCAGGTACGCCGAGCGCTCCATGTACCTGGGCAGGCACGTCGTGCGGTGGCCGGCCAGCACCGAGCGGCCGGTGGTGGTGTCGACGGCGCGGGCCAGCGGCAGGACGCCGTGGCAGATCGCCGCCACCGGTCGCCCCAGCCGCCAGTGGTCGGCGATGAAGGCGTGGAGCGCGGTCGAGCCCAGGTACTGCCGCATGCCCGGCGCGTGGCCGCCGGCCAGGAGCAGGCCGTCGAAGCTCGCCGGGTCGAGGTCGCGCCAGCGCCGCGGCGAGGTGAACGCCGCCGCCTGCTCGAGGTCGCGGTAGCAGGCGAGCGCGTCGGGGTGGGCGCCGAGCTTGCCGAAGATCACGCCGGTGAGCAGCAACGGGTCGGCGGCCGGGGTGGCGCCGTCCTCGGTCGCGAACACCACCTCGTGGCCGGCCTCGGTCAGGACGCGCCACGGCACCGCGACCTCGGTGACGTCGAAGTCGCGATCGGGCAGGGGGACGAGCACGGTGGCCATGGCGCGTGCATCGCACGACCGCGGCCGCCCGCGCCACCGTCGACCTGCCAAGGGCCCGCGAATGGGGAAGGCGAGCGATGATCGCGGTCGAGGCGCCCGGCTGGCGAGGCGACGGCGAGGACCGGAGGGGAGCATCCTCGCCGGATGTGACCCGAGGACCGGAGCCGGCAACGAAGCC
>CAADGB010000042.1 GCA_900696455.1 uncultured delta proteobacterium | reverse complement strand
GGCGCGGGCTGGCGCGGCTGGCGCGGGGCGGCGCGGCTGGCGCGGGTCGGCGCGGCTCGGCGCGGCTGGCGCGGTGCGCCGCGGGTCGGCGCGGTGCGAGAGCCGGGACTCGAACCCGGACATCTTTCGATACCGGAACCTAAATCCGGCGCGTCTACCAGTTCCGCCACTCTCGCTGGCTCGCAGGCCGGCCAACGTCTACCACGATCTGCGGGGCGGCGCCGCCCCGGCGAACCCGCGCGCTACTGCATCGCCTCGCTGTACCGGCTGAACGCGAGGAACGCGCTCGCGCCGAGGATCGCGACCACGATCAGGCCGAGCGCGACCAGCACCATCAGGGCCGCGGCGTCATCCCGCTCATCTGGCTTCATGGGCGGACCATCTCACAGATCGCCGGCGTCAGGGCGCCGCGCGGCGGAGACGGACGCGGGTGCGGCCGAGCTCGCTGGGCGGGCGGCGCGCGACCGGGGCCGCGACCGTGCGCGTGCGCGTGGCGAAGGTGCGCGCGAGGTAGGCCGCGACGGCGGGCGGCGACGCGCGCCAGCGGTGGTGGGCGGAGACGTCGTCGAGGGCCTCCGCCAGATCGGCCGCGGTGGCGAAGCGCTCGTCGGCGCCGCGGCGCAGCGCGCGCTCGAGCACGGCACCGAGGCCAGCCGGCAGCTCGTCGGTGGCCGGAGCCGCGGCGCCCGCGACCCGCCCGTGGGGCCAGGCCGCGACGGCAGCCGGCGGCGCGCCCAGGCACAGCTCGTGGAGGACGGCGCCGAGGCTGTAGACGTCGGCGGGCCGGTCGACGCGCAGGCCGAGCGCGGTCTCGGGCGCGGCGTAGGCGGCGTCGACCGCCGGCGCCGACCGCACCCGCCCGCGCTCGACCACCTCCCAGCTCGCGGCGCCGAGGTCGATGACCTTGACGTACCCGCTGGCGGTCACCAGCAGGTTGTCGGGAGCCAGGTCGCGGTGGACGACGCCCGCGTCGTGCAGGGCGTGGGCGCCCAGCGCCGCGTCGCGCACCAGCGCCACCGCCAGCTCGAGCGGCGCGGCCCGCCGCGTGAGCGCCACGGTCGCGCACAGCGCCCGCAGCGACCAGCCCCGCACCAGCTCCATCACCAGGAACGGGCGCTCGCGCTCCTCCAGGAGCCCGTGCACGCCGACCACGTGCGGGTGCCGGACGCTGGCCGCGGCGCGCGCCTCGAGCACGAAGTCGCGGACGTGGGCCGCCGAGCGCGCGCACACCCCGCGCAGGGTCTTGAGCGCCACCTCCTGCGTGAAGCCGCCGGGGCCCTCGAACACCGCGGCCACCACGTACGAGCTGCGCCTCTGCGCGAGCAGCTCGGTGACCCGGTAGGCGCCGATACGGTCGTTGCGGTCCATCGTCATGCCGTCACGCGTCCATCGATCGTCCCGAGGGGACGACCTGGCTGCGGTCGGCGCGCCCGCACCCCTCGTGTCTGCAACGGTCGCGCCACGCACCCCGCCCCGCGATGTCGGCCCCTTGCGCGACGCGCGGGCGAGGCCCGAGGCCCCGATCGGCGGGCCGGGGTCCCCGCGCCGTCAGTCGGTCGCCCAGCCCCCCGGCCCCCGCTCGAGCCGCGCGTAGACCTCGACGCCATCGACGATCGCGGGCTCGTCCAGCGGCTGCACGTCCAGGACGCGCGGGCCGATCGATCCGGGGTTCGGGCTCGACGGTGCATAATGCGGCGGATGCACCGCACCACGCTGGCCGTGATGATCCTGCCGTTGTTTCTCGGGGCGTGCGCCCGCTCGACCCCCGCACCGGCGACGCCGCCGCCCGCGTCGTCTTCCGGCCACGCGCCCACCGAGACCGAGGCCGCCGTCCAGGCCGACATCGACGCCAGGGCCAAGGCCAAGCCCGGCGGCGAGGCCGGCGGGTCCCGGCTCGACATCGAGTGCTACGAGGGGTGCGTGCTCGGCTACCCCGAGATGGGCACCGACGAGGTCGATGACGTCTGCACCGCGGAGTGCACGCCCTGAGGAGGCGCCGCCGCGGCGATCTGCGCTGACTGGCCGGAGGTTCGACTGACCCCGGGAACCACGATATAGTCGGTCCCGGCCATGCGCGCACAACTGCTGACGTTGCCGATGCTGCGCGCCGCGTGCGGGAGTGGCGCGCACGAGTTCGACGCCGGGGACGCCTTCGACGACGACGCTTCTTCGATCGACGCTGCGATGATCGACGCGCCGATCGATGGTCTCCTCGTCGACGCGCCGACCGACGCTCAGCTCTGGCCGCCAACCGACTTCGGATTCGGCCTCGGTGCCGCCGCTGCCGGCGACGTCGATGGCGACGGTCGCGAGGACCTGCTGCTCGTGCTGTACGGCGGCCACATGGGCCTCCACGTCTTCCGTGGCGGCAACGTCGACCTCGACGATCACGGCGCGGTGATCGGCCTGCCGGATCACGCGCCGCTCCTCACCATCGAGCCGCCGCTGGCCGTGACCATGTACGATGGGCTGCCAGTGCTGGCCCGGGGGGCCATCACCGGGCAGCTCGCGGTCTTCGACCGGGACCTCAGTCTCTACAGCACGAGCCTCCTCCCGCTGCCGATCCTGACCTCGAACGATCGAGTCGTGCTGCGGTCGGTGCCGACCGGCCCCGAGGGCTCGCTCGCCATCGCGGCGCTGACCGACCTCTACCGGGTCGAACGCGCCACGCTGCGGCTCAACCCGCCGACGCTGGTGACGATCGCGGGCCCGCCCGAACCGTTCGTCGAGATCCAGGACCTGGCCAGCGACGCAGGCGGCACGCTCGTGGTCGTCGAACCCGACGGCATCTCGCTGGGGACGCCGACCGCCGCCGGCGAGCACACGTGGGTGCAGCGCTCCTTCCCTGGCCTGCCGTGGAACGCCGTGCTCGCAGCCGACGTGACCGGCGACGGCCGTCCCGACGCCGTCGGCTACCGCAAGCCGAGCGGCAGCGCCGAGCTGTGCGTCCACGACGGTGCCGACGAGCCAGTCGTCCAGCCGTCGTGCCGCGTCATGCCGGGGCAGAACGCCGAGCGCGCGCTCCTGCTGCTCGCCGAGCTCGACGCCTCGCCCGGCCTCGATCTCATCGTCTCGACGATGATCCTGCCCGGCGTCGGCATGGGGCTGCTCGAGGTCTATCCCGACCTCCGCGTCGTCGGAGCGGGTCTCGTGAGCGGCACGCGGCACACGCTCATCCTGCCCACGCCTCCGGGGGTCATCGTCGCCATGGACGTCGATGGCGACGGGGACAAGGAGCTGATGATGGTCGTGGGCGACGGACATCTGCGTTGCGTCGCGGTGGGCGCGGCCGGGTTCGAGGACTGCTGATGTGGCGCGCGACGCTGCCATGGCTGGCGGTCGCGGCATGCGGTGGCGAGCCGTCCACGCTGCCGGATGCTGCCGACGCGAACGATGCGGCGATACTCGACGACGCCGCCCCCGACGCGCCCGGCGACGCAGGCGAACCTGACGCGTCCACCGAGGCGGCGATCGACGCGGCGATCGACGCCACGCCGCTGACCTGCATCGAGACGACCGAGCTGGTGCTCGACGTCGCGCCGCTGCGGATCTGGACCAGCGCCGCGCTGGGCTCGACGCTCTACGTGTCGACCTACCCCCCGGGCGACCCCGCGGCAGGCGGCGAGATCGTCGCGATCGCGATGCCCGACCTCGCTGCGACCTCGATCGCAACCACCGCGGGCCGCGGGGTGGTCCGTTCGATCGCCGGATGGCTCTACGTCGCGGAGGGCGCGCAACCGGGCTCTGTCTGGCGGTACCGGCCAGGCCAGGCCATCGAGACGCTCGCGAGCGGTCGAGACGGCCCGTCCGGTGTGATCGCCGACGACACTCACGCATTCTGGATCGAGGGGACGGCGAGCGGGCGCGCGATCGTCCGGGCGCCGCTGGGCGGAGGGGCGGTGGTCCCCGTCGCCACCCTTTCCGCCGTCCAGCTCGCGGTGGACGACCAGCGCCTGTACGCGGGCGAGCTCGCTGGCCCCATCCGCGGGTACCGCAAGGACAGCTGGTTCAACAACTGGAGCTCCGGATCGGTCCTGCTGAACGTCGGCATGTTGATCGATGACGGTGCGATCGTCGTCGTCGGCGATCACGGCGTCTTCTCGGTGCGCCCGCCCGCGACAGACCTCGTCCCGATCGCCACGGTCCCCAACCTCCAGCCGCACCACGGCATCACGCTGCAAGATGGGTTCGTCTGGGTCACCGCCGGGACCGCAGGCTTGAGACGCGCGCCACGCGCGGGTGGCGCGTTCGAGCAGGTGACCCCGAGCTACGCGCACGGCGATCCGGTGTTCGTGGACGGGTACCTGACCTGGACCGGCGACGACCGTGTGTACCGGTGTCGGCCCTGACGCGCCAGCGGCGCCGCCCGCGCCATGCGTTCCGGAGGCCGCACTGGTTCGACTCGCGCAGATCTGCGCCTGCACGCATCGGCTGACCTGCGCCCACGCCGGATCGGCCGGATTCCGGACGGGCGGCCGGATTCCGGCCGGAGGTGGCCGGATCCCGGCCATGGCGCACGGCGGATCGCGGGCTTGGCGCTGGCGCGCGGCTTGCTCCGGCAAGGGTCGCGAGATGTCGCTCCCGCGCCCCATCTACCCCGGCAGCTTCTACCTGCTCAGCCGCCGGTGCGTGCAGCGGATGTTCCTGCTGCGGCCGGACGCGGTGACCAACAACAACCTCGCGTACTG
>CAADGB010000041.1 GCA_900696455.1 uncultured delta proteobacterium | reverse complement strand
GTGCTGCGGATCGCCGCCGGCGAGGCGCGCGAGGTCCGCGCGGCGCTCGCGGTCGCCGGCGCGTGGGGCTACGTGGACGCCGAGGCGGTCGCGCCCGCCGACGCCGTCGCGGACCGGCTGGGCGGCGTGCTGTACGGGCGGATGCGGCGCGGCGGGTAGCGGGCTGCCGCCGCGGGCTCGCCCTTCGACGCGCCCTCGCTGGCGCTCGGGCGGCTCCTGACGAACGGCGCCGGCAAGCGCCCGACCTCACTCGCGCGACGGCCGCGGCGTGTCGGCCTTCGACACGCCCTCGCTGGCGCTCGGGCGGCTCAGGCCGACCGGAGAGATGGGGCTCGCCGTTCGTTTCCCGCAAGCTCCGACCGCGGTCGGTGAAGGGCTCAGGGCGAGCGGGGGAAGATGAGCTGCGCCTTCTGCCGACGGGGCTCGCGTTCGGAGTCGGACTCGCGTTCGGATTCGGGCTCGGGTTCGGAGTCGGACTCGGGTTCGGATTCGGACTCGGATTCGGGTTCGGACTCGGATTCGGGTTCGGGTTCGGACTCGGGCTCGGGCTCGGGCTCGGACTCGGGTTCGGGTCGGGGTCGGAGTCGGGCTCGGACGCAGGTTCGGGGGCGCGTCAGGTCGCAGCGGGCCACGCGTGCCAGCCGGGGAGGTGGCGGGGCGGATGGCCGCCGGTCGAGAGCTGGCGGATCTCGAGCGCGCCGGCGGGGTGGGCGATCACGACCTGGCGGGTGTCGGCGCGGCAGAGGACCACCTCGAGGTCGGCGCCGAGCTCGGCGGTGATCCGGGCACGGGCGTCGCGATCGGGGAGCTCCCAGCCGGCGAGCTCGAGGCAGGCGCCGGCGGCGCGGGCCCAGGCCAGCCACGGTCCGTCGTCGTAGCGGCGGCGGCGCGCGGCGGCGACGTCGACGGCGGGGACCTCGCCGCCGCGGGCGAGGGCGGTGGCGACGAGGCGCTCGGGCAGGCGCACGCCGTGGACCTCGACGTAGTGGGCCAGCCCCTCGGGCCAGACCTGGTCGCCGTCGGTCAGGTCGCGGCGGCCCATCACCGACGGGCGGGCGCCGCACGCGAAGCGGCAGTGCGAGTGGCCGGCGAAGGCGTGGAGCCGCGCGCCGGCGCGCAGGTAGGCGACGACCCGCGCCCGCGCCTCGGGATCCCAGGCCCCGATCAGCGCCTGCGGCCGCGGGTAGCTCGACGGCGCGCGCTCGTTGAACCAGAAGCCGAGCGTCTCGAGGCGCGGAGGGCCCATGAGGGACGGGGCTGGCGTCGCCGTCGCGTCCTAGGCCCCGGCGTCGCCGGCGGCGGGGGGCGGGCTGCCCATCTCGCGATCGACCAGCTCGAGGAAGCGATGGATCGCCCGCTGGTGCGCCTCGTCGTCGGCGGGCTCGTGGCGGCCCAGGACGCGGGCTACCGGCGCGGTGTTGCTGCGCCAGGTCTTGACCGCGGCCTCGATGTAGCCGTCCGGCGTGGGCTGGAAGGTGAGCAGGCCGGCCACCACGTGGCCGCGGCCCAGCACCAGCGCCAGGGCCTCGGTCGGGCCGTGGTGCTCCTTCATCCGCCGCAGATCGTCGTCGAACAGGAGGCGCGCGCTGTCGGGCGCGACCTCGTTGGCGGCGGCCGCCACCTCGCGGATGATCTCGGCGATCCGGCGCAGCGCGTCGGCGACGCCCAGGCGTCGGGCCTCGGCCTCGCCGACCAGCCCGGTCAGCCGCTCGGCGACCTGGCGCGCGGCCTGGGACAACGACGGGATCGACACCGAGCTCGGCTTCGCCATGGCGCATCATGACACGCCCGGCCGCCGCGCGGAGGCTGGCGGCGACGACCCTGCGGTACAACCGCCCGGGTCATGGCGACGAGCCGCGCGACGCGCCTGTGGGGTGGGCTGGTGTCCCTGGCGGTGCTGGGCGCGGTGGCGTGGCCGCTGGGGCGCGATCCGGTGCGCGAGGACAGCTTCCCGCTCTCGACCTACCCGATGTTCGCGGTCAAGCGCGCGGGCGCGCGGGTCGCGATCGACTACGTGATCGCCACCGGGCCCGACGGCGCGCGCCGCCACGTCCCGCCCGAGCTGGTGGCCAACGCCGAGGTCATGCAGGCGCTCATGACCGTGCGGCGCGCGGTCCAGCGCGGCGCCGCGTCCGCCCTGTGCGCCGAGGTCGCGGCCCGGGTCGCCGGCGATCGCCGCTTCGTCGCCCTCGACGCCGTGGCGGTGGTGTTCGGCGATCACCGCGGCGTCGACTACCTGGTGCACGGTCGACGGGGCGGCGAGCGCGTCCACGCCCGCTGTCCGATCCCGCGAGGCGCGCCGTGAGCCTGCCTCGCCCCGATCGCGCGCTCGCCGCGTGGTGGTTCGCGCCGGCGCCGGCCGAGCGGCTGGCCGCCCTGCGCATCCTGGTCGGCGCCTTCGCGCTCGGGTACGTCGCCAGCCGGTTGCCGATGTTCCTCGGCTACGCCGACTTCCCGGCCCGCGACTGGGCGCCCGTGGGCGTGACCCGCCTGGTCGACGCGCCGGTGCCCGCGCCGGTCCACGTCGCGCTCGCGCTGGCGACCGTGGTGCTGGGCGCGCTCTTCACCGCCGGCGTCGCCCACCGCGCGCTGGCGCCCCTGTTCGCGCTCGTCCTCCTCTGGCTGCTCACCTACCGCAGCTCGTGGGGCATGGTCTTCCACACCGAGAACCTGCTGGCGCTGCACGTGATCGTGCTGGCGCTGGCGCCCGCCGCCGACGCCTGGTCGTGGGACGCGCGGCGCCGCGGCCCGGCGCCCGCCGGGCCCGCGCACGGCTGGCCGGTGCGGCTGATGGCGGCGGTGACGTGCCTGTCGTACGTGCTGGCCGGCGTGGCCAAGCTGCGGCTGGGCGGGCTGGCGTGGGCCGAGGGCGAGTACCTGCGCGATCAGGTCGCCGTCGACAACCTGCGCAAGGTCCTGCTCGGCGCCGAGCCCAGCGCGCTGGCGACGCCGCTGCTCGAGTCGCCGGGCCTGTTCGGCGCGCTGGCGGTGGCGACGCTGGTGATCGAGCTCGGGGCGCCGGTGGCGATGATCGGCCCTCGCGTCGGCCTGGCGTGGTCGGTCCTGGCGTGGGGCTTCCACGTCGGCGTGGTCGCGCTCATGGCCATCGTCTTCCCGTACCCGCTGCTGGGCGTCGCCTACGCGCCGCTCCTGCCGGTCGAGCGGCCGCTGGCCTGGCTCGGGCGTCGCCTCGGGCGTCGCCTCGGGCGCCGGCGCCGCCGGCCCGGGCCGGCGTGAGCGCGCGCGACGTCAGGGGCAGTTCGCGGCGCGGAACGGGTCGGCGGCGTGGTCCTCGAACGCGCCGGTGAAGAAGGCGCCGGGGGCGGGGCGGAGCTCGACGCCGTTGACCACCAGGACGTACTCGATCTCGGCGCGGACGTGCTGGCCGTCGGCGGTGCGCGAGGTCGGCACGTCGGGGCAGTGGTAGGAGCGGAACGGATCGATCGCGCGCAGGCTGGCGGCGAAGCGCGCGTCGTTGCCGACCCGGCGATCGAAGTCGGCGTAGATCGAGCGCAGCGGCGTGGTCGCGCCGCGCGGGCGCCAGCGCAGCGTGGTGTCGAGCTGCTGCCACACCGCCGGGTCGTCGCGATCGGTGACGCCGGGCGACCACGCCTGCAGGCAGACGTTGGTGACGGCGGCGCGCTGCCGGGCCCAGGTGTCGAAGGTGAAGCCGCCGCCGGCGTCGACGCCGCCGTCGCAGGCGTCGCTGCTGTCGCGGCTGATGCGGATCCGGGCCTGGCCGACCCACGCCGGCGCCACCAGCACGTCGAAGCCGTAGTTGGCGCCGCCGCGCGAGTCCCAGGCCTGGCAGCCGGGGATCGCGGTGTTCTCGAACCACAGCTCGAGGCGGCGCGCGGCGCGCGGCACGTCGAGGACGACGGCGCCGAGCTTGATGCTGGCGCTCGCGCCGAGGCCGGTGTCCCAGCGGGCGTGGGCGGTGAGGTCCCACAGGTCCTGGCCGTTGCGCGCGTTGCGGCAGGTGGTGAGGCGCGCCGGGTCGTACTCGACCCGGAGCTGGCCGCCCGGGACCAGGCCGCCGTGCTGGGTCACGCCGCCGTCGGCGGCGAACACCAGGCGCGCCAGCGGCGCCGGGGTCGCGGCCGGGCACACCGCGTCGTTGCGGGGCACGGCGAAGCTGGTGGCGAGGGTGAGCTCGTGGTTGTCGAAGTCGCCGGGGTGGCGGTTGTGATCGAACAGGCGGCCGCCCGCGGGCAGGCGGACGAACGGCACGACCTCGACGCGTGCGCGCGACAGCGCGGTGCCGCGCAGGCCCGGCCCGGGCAGGTGATGGTCGAGGCGGACGCGGTGGCGGACGAAGCCGGGCGTGGCGGCGCTGGCGTCGGGGATCGCGGCGACCTCCCACCAGGTCGGATCGGAGCCGTACTGGAAGAGCACGGCGGGGACCGCGCCCGCGGCGGCCGCGGCCTCCGAGATCTCGACCGCGCCCTCCCAGATCCAGACGCCGTCCTGCTCCTGCCAGCCGCCGGTGCCGTTGCCGAGCCGCGCCAGGTCGCGGAGCACGACGTGGCAGTCGCGATCGGCCTGGTCGCGCGAGCCGTCGACGCCGACCAGCGGCGCCTCGCCGGCGACCATGGGCGGCGCCGGCTCGACGCAGGCGGCGCCGAGGCTGGCGAGGGCGCCGGTGACGAGGCCGAGGGTGAGCCGCGCGGCGAGGCGGGGCGGGCGGGACGAGCGGCGGGGGCGGCGCGAGGGCATGGGGTGGTCCCGGCCATCGCATCCGGCGTGCCAGGCCCGACCCGCAGCGGATGCCACGCAACCGCGCGGGATCCCTGTCGTCACACGGGACCCTGGCCACCCGAGGCGCCAGCGCGCGATGCCAAACGCAACGGCGTGCGCGTGATCAGCCGGCGTGGGCGGGTACGTCGGCGGTGGCGGCCGGAGGCGCAGCCGCCTTGCCGAGCACGAACAGCAGGTTCTTCGGGAACAACCGGCGCTCGGCGCCGAGCTCGACGACCTCGCGGACCTCGAGGCCGGCCTCGGCGAAGCGGCGGCGCCACGCGGCGATGCGGCGGAAGCGTCCGCGCCAGCCCATGAACGTGACGGCGAGCAGCCAGAGGTGGAAGCCGACGGTGCGCACGCGCTCGCCGGCGGTCTCGACGCGGTCCTCGCCGACCAGCACGGTGCCGCCGGGCGCCAGCACCCGCGCGGCCTCGCGCAGGAGCGCCCGATCGTCGGCGGCGTGGTGGAGCACGTACATGAGCTGCACGACGTCGAAGCGCTCGTCGTCGTCGACCGGCAGCCGGCCGTCGCGCAGGAGGCGCAGCTCGACGTCGGTCTGGTTGCGGTCGACGACGTCGGTGCACACCACGCGCGCGCCCCGCCGGTCGCGCAGGGCGGCGCCCAGCCGGCAGTCCCAGGCGCCGACGTCGAGCACGCGCGCCCCCGGCGCGACGAAGGGCTCGACGGCACGCAGGTTCCACGCCAGGTGCTCGGCCTGCAGGCGGTGGCTGGTCTCGCGCGACCACTCGATCCACGCCAGCGGGCTGTAGAGCAGGCGCCAGCGCTTCACCCGGGGCGGCGCCGGCGGGCCGGCGGTGCCGCCGGTCGTCGCGCGCGCCAGCGCGGTCGCGGCGGGCTCGCTCACGCGCCGCCTCCGCCGCCGCCGGGCAAGGCGACGGTGCGGCCGCGCCAGCGCACCGGCGCGTTGCGCACGTGATCGATCGCGGCCGCGGCCGACACGCCGACGAAGGCCAGGGCCGCCGCCGGGAAGGCGAGCGGCCCCCACCACGGCAGCTCGCCGACCACGCGCTGGGCCCGGACCAGGACCAGCGCGGTGGCGACGTAGGCGGCGGCCCAGGCCGCGCTCGCCGGCCCGGCGCCGAGCGCGAGCGCCGCGGCCAGCGACAGCGGCACGCCGAGCAGCCAGCCGATCGCCGCCACCAGCTCCAGGCCGCCGCCGGCGCCGGCGGCGCGCATCCCGTCGCGGAAGCTGCGCCGCCAGCCGCGGAGGAAGGCGGCCAGCCCCTCGGGGTACATGCGCACCTCGAGGGTGCCGGGCGCGGCCACCAGCGCGAAGCGGCCGCCGCCGTCGACCACGCGCTCGGCCAGCGCGAGATCCTCGGCGATGACGTCGCGCACCGCCTCGTGACCGCCGGCGCGGCGGGAGGCGTCGCGCCGGAACAGGAGGTACTGGCCGATGCTGAAGCGCCGCTTGCCGCGCGTCGCCGGCGCGCCGGCGCGGCAGGCCAGGAGCAGGAGCAGGTGGAACGCCCCCTGCAGCCGCTCCCACCAGACCTCGGCGCGGTGGGTGGGCACCACGCTGACCAGGTCGGCGCGCTCGGCCTCGAGGCGGGCCACGGCGCGGCCGAGCGAGGCCGGGCCGTGCACGGTGTCGGCGTCGGTGAACAGCAGCAGGTCGCCGGTGGCGGCGGCGGCGCCGGCCGCGCACGCCCACGACTTGCCCAGCCAGCCCGCGGGCAGCGGCGGCGGGACGACCACGGTGGCGCCGGCGGCGCGGGCCAGATCGCCGGTGCCGTCGCGCGAGTGGTCGTCGACGACGATGACCTCGGCCGGCGCCGGCTCGAGGCGCGCCACCGAGGCCAGCAGGCGGGGCAGGTTGTGGGCCTCGTCGCGGGCCGGCACGACGAGCGAGACCCGCGGCCAGGCGGCGGGCGGCGGATCGCTCCGGCCAGCGCGCCCGAGCGCGCGCAGGCGCCGCCACGCCGCGGCCAGCGCGGCGCTCCCGGCCGCGGCGGTCGCGAGCCACAGCGCCCACACGATCACGGCAGCGCCGCCAGGGTCTCGCCCACGCCGGGGTAACCGACGGCGTAGAACCACCACCAGCCGGTCATCATGATGCCGTGGCCGACGAAGATGAAGACGTGCGACCACATCTCGACGTGGTCGGCCTTGGCCGAGGTGTAGCGCCGCCAGTGGAAGGCCTCGTCGATGAGGCTGTACAGGAACGAGAGGCCGGTGAAGACCATGGCCGGGATGGCGGCGCCGCGGTAGGCGTAGGCCAGGACCAGGAGGACGCAGCTCGCCACGCCCGAGAAGATCGTGATGTGGTGGACCAGGGCCTCGCCGCCGCGCAGCGCCTCCTTGTAGATCGTGCGGTGGCCGATGGTGTCGATCGAGATGGCGACGGTGAAGATCGCCGCGCCCGCCGGCACCAGCCAGGCCTCGACCGGGAAGCGCACGCCGTGGAGGTGACCGAACAGCAGGAAGCCGCCGGTCGAGGCCACCAGGCCGAGCATCATCCCGACCCAGCCCAGGTACACGAGCCAGTCGGTGCGGGTGAACTCGCGGATGCGACCGACGTAGATCGCCAGCGCGCTCCGGCGCCGCGGGGAGGGGGCGCCGGACGCGGCCGGCGCCGCCGCGCGGTCGAGGGTGTGATCAGAGGCGGGGGACATGGGCGAGCTCCAGCACGCGGGTGGGGACGCGCGGCGTGCGGCCGCGCAGGCGTTGCCATGCGATCGAGGGGGCGGAGGCGAGGGTGGCGCCGGCGGCCGCGGCGACGTGGCCGAGCTTGGCCGCGCTTCCGACGACGGCCCGGCCGGCGAGGGCGTCCCCGCCGCGGCGGACGAGGACGGTGCCGATCGCGCGGTAGATCCGGCCGGCGGCGCGCACGCCGGCGCTCGCCCGCCACGGCAGGGCGCGGTGACCGGCGCGGGCGCTCCGGTAGTAGCGGTCGGCGAGGGCGAGCAGCTCGAGGACCGTCGCCCGCACCGCCGGCTGCGCGCTCGCCGGCAGCGGGCGGCCGAGATCGCCGGCGAGGCCGGCGGCGCCGTGGCGGGCCAGGACCTCGTCGGGCAGGTAGAGCCGGTCGCGCGCCCAGTCCTCGGCCACGTCGCGGCAGACGTTGGTGAGCTGCATGGCGACGCCGAGGTGGACCGCCGGCACCAGGGCGTCGTCGTCGCGCACGCCGAGGACGTGGCACATGGTCAGCCCGACGACGCCGGCGACGCGGTAGGCGTAGGTGAACAGGTCCTCGACGGTGTGGTAGCGCGCGCCCGCCACGTCCATGGCCATGCCGTCGAGCAGCGCCGCCGGATAGGCCTCGGGCACCGCCCGCGCCCGCACCACCGCCGCGAACGCGCGGGAGCTGACCCGGGCCGGGGCGCCGCGGTAGATCGCGTCGAGCTCGGCGCGCTCGCCGGCCAGCGCCTGCGCCGCCTCGCCCGGCGGCGCCAGATCGACGGCGTCGTCGACGGCGCGGCACCAGGCATAGACCATGGCCGCGTGATCGCGGGCGCGGGCGGGCAGGAGCCGCGACGCCAGCGCGAACGAGCGCGAGCCGGCCGCGATCGTCGCCTTGCACTCGGCGATCGCGGTGGCGTCGGCCAGGGCGAGGGCGGTGGCGGTGGTCACGGGCGATGGGTCCTCACGGGCTCCTCACGGGCTCCTCGGCAGCTCCTCAGCTCCCGACCACGCCGGCCACGCCCGCCGCCGCCGCCAGCAAGGGCACGCGCGCGCCGCCGAGGCGGTCGGCGAAGTCGCGCAGCACGGTCTGGGCGGTGGCCTTGGCCCCGTTGACCACGCCGGGGACGCCGGCGCCGGGGTGGGTGCCGGCCCCGACCAGGTAGAGGCCGGGGATGTGATCGCAGCGGTTGTGGGGGCGGAAGTACGCGCTCTGGGTCAGGCGCGGCGCCACCGAGAACGCGGCGCCGACGTGGCTGGCCAGCTCGTCGCGGAAGGTGAACGGCGTGATCCATCGCCGGGTGACGACGTGGCGGCGGACGTCGGGCAGGACCGGCTCGAGGGTCTCGAGCACGCGCTCGGCGTAGCTCGGCGCCAGGGCGTCGCAGTCGACGTCGGCGTTGCCGAGGTGGGGCACCGGCGACAGCACGTAGAAGGCGCCGTGGCCGGGCGGCGCCAGCGACGGATCGGTGACGTGGGGCGCGTGCAGGTAGAGGCTCATGTCGTCGGGCACCCGATCGCCGTGGAAGATCTCGGCCAGCAACTCGCGGTAGCGGCGGCCGAAGACCACGGTGTGGTGGGCGACCTGGTCGGCGTAGCTCCGGTCGGTGCCGAAGTAGAGGACGAAGAGCGACATCGACCAGTCGGCCTTGGTCAGCTTCTTCGTCATCGGCCGCGACCGCGCGTCGTCGCCGTAGAGCCGGGCGTAGGTGTGGTGGACGTCCGCGTTGGACACCACCAGGTCGTAGGCCTCGGTCTCGCCGCAGGCGCGGACGTGGTGGCGCACCCGGCCGGTCGCGCCGTCCTCGACCCGGATACCCTCGACCGGGGCCGAGAGCCGCAGCTCGCCGCCCAGGTCCTGGAACAGCCGCACCAGGCCCTGCACCAGCGCGCCGGTGCCGCCGCGGGCGAACCACACCCCCCAGTTGCGCTCGAGGTAGTGGATGAGGGTGTAGATCGACGAGGTCTCGAACGGGTTGCCGCCGACCAGGAGCGAGTGGAAGGACAGGGCCTGGCGCAGGTGCTCGTCCTTCACGTAGCGGGCGACGGTGCGGTAGACCGGGCGGTCGGCGCGCAGCCGCGCGAGCTGGGGCGCGACCTTGACCATGTCCCAGAAGCGGAGGAAGGGCGTCGACGCCAGCTCGGTGTAGCCGGCGTCGAAGACCCGCCGCGAGTACTCGACGAAGCGCTCGTAGCCGCGGGCGTCGGCCTCGGAGCGGGCGCGGATCTGGCGCAGCATCGCGTCGCCGTCGCCGTCGTAGTCGAAGGTGTCACCGTCGGTCAGCCAGTGCAGCCGGTAGAACGGCTTGACCGGCAGGAGCTCGACGTCGTCCTTCATCGCCCGCCCGGCCTCGCTCCACAGCTCCTCGAGGCAGTGGGGCGCGGTGATGACCGTGGGCCCGGCGTCGAAGGTGAAGCCGGCGTCGCGGTAGACGTAGGCGCGGCCGCCCGGCAGATCGCGGGCCTCGTAGATCACGGTGTCGATGCCGGCGGTCTGCAGGCGGATGGCGGCGGCGAGGCCGCCGAACCCGGATCCGATCACCGCCGCCCGAGGGGCGGCGCCTGCGCCCGTGCGGGCGGCGGAAGTCGCTCTAGCCATAACTCTCCTCCAGCCGGCGCGCCTCGGCGGCCAGCGCGGTCAAGGTCGCGCTGTCGCCGAGCGTGGCCCGGGTGCGCGCGAGGGCGTCGTGGATGAGGACGTGCGCCGCCGCCCGGCCGTGGGCGTCGACCTCGGCGCGCAGGGCCTCGGCGACCGCCTCCAGCTCGTCGTCGTCGGCGCGCTCGGCGCCGGCCCGGGCCCGGTGCTGGAGGCGGACGTACGCCAGGTGATCGGTGGTGAGCGCGAGCCACGCCCACGGCCAGGTGGCGCGGCCGCCGCGCAGATCCTCGAGGCCCTTGGCGCGGCGGGCGCGGCCGAGCCCGCCCAGATCGTCGAGCATCTGTAGGCCGGTGCCGAGGTCCTCGCCGAGGCGGGCCAGGAGCGCCGCCCGCTCGTCGTCGGCGCCGGCGGTCAGCGCGGCCAGCCGCGGGCCCAGGCCCATGAGCGCCGCGGTCTTGCCGCGGGTGATCGCCGCCACCACCGCCGGCGCCCGCGCCGGGTCGAGCTCGTGGGCGCGCACCGTGAGGTCGAGGGCCTGGCCCTGGTGGCAGGCGAGCAGCGTGGCCACCGCCGCCTGGTGCATGCGCGCGCGCGCGACCGGGGCGGCGTCGAGCTGGTCGAGCTGGGCCAGGGCCCAGAAGTAGAGCCAGTTGCCGCTGTTGATCGCGACCGGCACGCCGGCCACGACGTGGAGCGCGGGCGCGCCGCGGCGCTCGCGCGCGTCGTCCTGGACGTCGTCGACGATGAGCGAGCCGGCGTGCAGGCCCTCGACCACCAGCGGCACCGGCGGCGGCACCGGGCCGCGACCCCCGGCGAGGAGCCAGGCCAGCTCGGCCAGGCGCGCCCGCAGCTCCTTGCCCGGGCGGCGCGCGAAGTCGAGGAGCGGGCCGCCGAGCGCGCGCTCCCACAGCGCCGCCGGCACCGCGGCGTCGAGCCGCTCGGGGGCGAGCGCCTCGATCAGGGCGTCGAGCAGGCGCGGCGACGCGCCGTCGGCCTGGCGGGCGAGGGCGGGCGGGGTCACGACGCCGCCTCCGGGGCCCGCGTGGCGATCGTCCGCGCGCTGATGCCGTCGGGCCCGCCGCCCGCGCGCACCATCGCCCGCCACGACAGGCCGCGCGGCGGCCGGCCGAGGAACATGCGGGCCTGGTCGCGGCCGGTGAGCGCGAGGGCGTAGAAGCGACGCACGGTGTCCTCGGGCAGGCGGTAGAAGTGCTCGAGCACGCCGGCGCGGCTGGCCGGCGGGAACCAGCGGAACATCATCCACACCAGGCGCAGCGCGAAGCGGAGCTGGGCCTGGTGGGCCGGGACCGTCGCCGCCACCGCCGCGGCCGGATCGTCGCCGCGCGCGACCGCGTGCGCGATCGTCGTCGCCACCCGCAGCGCGACCGGGAACGAGTAGCCGGTGACCGGGTGGAACCAGCCGCCCTGGTAGCCGGCGGTGACGAGCCCCGGGCGCGGCGGCACGACCTCGGTCTGCCACGGCAGGGGCAGGACGCCGTCCTCCTCGCGGAGCTGGGTCCGCACCCGCCAGCCCTGGGCCGCGACGTAGGCGGCGAGCTGCTGGCGCAGGCGCGGCGCGTCGAGCGCGGGGTCCTCGCTGAAGCAGGTGTCCTCGACCAGCAGGCGGTCGGGCCCGAGCGGCAGCACGTAGACGAAGCGGAAGCCGTCGACCTGGGGCACGGTCGCGTCCATCAGCACCGGGTCGGTCAGGCCGTGGGGCGCCTCGAGCTCCAGCTCCTGGCCGACGAACTTCTGCCAGCCGCCGGTGACCGCGGCCTTGCCCGGGCCGCGGGCGTCGACGACGGTGGTGGCGGCGACGGTGTGGAGCGGCCCGCCGTCGCCCCCGGCGCGCACGGTGACCTTGCCCGGCGCGATCGCGACGACGTCGACGCCGGTGTGGACGCGGGCGTGCGGCGCCGCCGCCAGGGTGGCGCGCACGACCTCGTCGAAGCGCGCCGAGGTGATGCAGGCGTAGCCCGAGGCCAGGGCGCGGCGGTAGGGCGCGAAGCGCACCTCGTAGCCGGTCCAGCGCCGCGCCACCAGCGGCTCGAGCCACGGCCGGGCGTCGTCGGGCAGGTCGCCGTCGTGGAAGCACCAGGTGTGGTTGCCGCCCAGCGCCGGCCCGCGCTCGAAGATCGCGATCCGGGCGTCCGGGCGCGCGGCCAGGGTGGCCAGCGCGACCAGGCCGTTCTGGAGTCCGCCCCCGACCAGCGCCAGGTCGAGCGACGTCGCGAGGGGCTCCTTGCTCATCGGCGCCTTCGACGCGTCCGTGCGTGAAGCGGTTACGGAAGATCGGGGTGGCCGGACCACCGGGGCCCCAGCCTTGGCCCCGGACTCGGATCCGGGTTCGGATCCGGGTTCGGGTTCGGGTTCGGGTTCGGGCTCGGGCTCGGCCTCGGGCTCGGCCTCGGCCTCGGGCTCGGCCTCGGCCTCGGCCTCGGGCTCGGGCTCGGCCTCGGCCTCCGGAGGGGGCCTCGGAAGGGGCCCGGCTCGGGCTCCTAACGAACGGCGCCGGCAAGCACCCGACATCGCTCGCGCGGGGCCCATCTTTCCGGTCGGCCTGAGCCGCCCGAGCGACAGCGAGGGCGTGTCGAAGGCCGACAAGCCGCGGCTGCGTGCCGTTCGG
>CAADGB010000040.1 GCA_900696455.1 uncultured delta proteobacterium | reverse complement strand
CTCGGATCCGGCCCCGGACTCGGACCCGGCCTCGGTCTCGGATCCGGCGACGCCCCGCAGGGGCAGCGTCGGCTGGGCGCCGGCGGCGGTGCCGGGGGTCGCCCGCGCCGGCTGGCGCGGCAGCCGGTCGGCGGCCCGCTCCCAGCCGGTGCCCAGCCGCACCACCAGATCGAGGAGCGCCGCCACGCTCTCGCCGCCGCCGACCCGCTCGGCGACGAGGTCGGCGTGCCGCTCGAAGGCGTCACCGGGCTGGCCGACGCCGTCGCGGACGAGGCCGTGCCGCTGCTGCACGACGTGGGCGGCCTCGTGGGCGGCCTGGCGGAGATCGGGCGACGCGGCGAAGGCGACGTCGGCGCCGAACGCGAACGCCGGCGCCCCGAGCCGGGTGGCCGCCGCCGCCGCCGCGCCGCCGATGTGGGCGCGCACCGTCGACAGATCGTGGTGGCCGAACGCTCGCTGCAGGGTGTCGAGGTGGGGCAGGGGCACGCCGGCATCGGCGACCGCCTCCTGCGCCAGGAGATGGACGGCGAACGGCTCGAGCGCGGCGACCCGCCCGCCGTCGGCCTGCACCGGCCGCGGCGCGGGGGCCGAGCGGGTGGGGGTGGGGCGCGCGGCCTGGCGGGCGCCGCGGACCGCCTCGAGCACGCCCTCGAACGAGAGCGTCCGCGTCAGCTTGCCGGGCGCGCCGCGGCCGCCGCTGGACCGCGCCGGCGTCCGCGCGGTGGCGTCGGGGTCGAGCCCCAGGGTGCGCGTGCGCTTGCCCGGCGCAGGTCGTGGTCGGGGCAGCTCCTCCGTGTCCTCGACGGCGGTCGCCAGGTCCGCCTCGCCGACCGCCGCCTGGCCCTCGATCCTGCGCCGCTGGTGTTCCAAGGATGTCCGCCTCTCCCCGTTTTACGCGGTTCGTGGCCCGACCTCCCTCCACCTCCCTGGCAATCTGCGGAAGCCGGACCACTGCCGGCTCACCCGCGTGGGGTGAGCGGTCACACCTCGAGGCCGACCAGCCCGGCGACGGCGCCCGCCACCTGCGCCACGTTGCGCTCGACGGCGCGGGCCACGCTCGCCACCCGCTCGGCCTCGCCCCGCGCCAGGACCCGGATCGGGTGGTCCGCGGCGACGTCGAGCTCGGCCAGCCAGTCGCTCACCGCGCGCACCAGGGCGCGCGCGACCAGGGCGCGGCCCGCCAGCGCGAGGGCGGCGGCGTGGCGCGGCGCGGCCTCGCCCGCGGCCTCGTCGAGGGCCGCGCCCAGCGCCGCCAGCTCCTCGCGGCGCCGCCCGATCGTGGCCTCGAGCTCGGCCAGCCCGGCGGCGTCGTCCCACAGCCCGGCCACGCTCGCCGCGCCGGCGCTGGCGCCGCCTCCCGAGACCACCGCCCGCAGGGCGGCGCGCTGGGCGGCCATGGCGGCGCGCGCCTGCTCGCGCAGCGGCGGCTCGGCGCCGTCGACCTCCGCGTTCACCGACCAGGCGGCGAGCGGCGCGGCCACCGCGGCGTCCCAGGTCGCGAAGTCGCGGCAGCCGGTGACGACGACGGCGGCGTCGAGCCCGGCCAGCGCCGACAGCGCCGCCGACCACACCGGCGCCGCCGCGGTGTAGCCGACGACGACCGCGACCACGTGGGGATCGAGGTCGTGGGTCGGCAGCGGCGGCAGGCGCGAGCCCTGGTGATCGCGATCGAAGAGCCGCGCCAGGCGGCCGAGCTCGCGCTCGAGGTGGTCGAGGTCGCAGCCGGCGGCGTCGAGCGCGCCGTCGACGATCCGGGGCAGACGCCGCGTGGGCTCCGCGGACATGGCCCGGGCCCTCAGTTGCGGGCGAGCATGACCGCGGTCTGGGCGTAGACGCTGGCCGCCCAGAAGCCCTCGAGCGCCGACAGCTTGTCGGCGAGGTCGCCCTCGCGCAGCACCTTGGCCTGCTGGTAGCGGAGCCGGCTCTGGATCGGGATCTCGCCGGTGGCGACCAGGGCGGCGCGGGCGTTCTCGCGGGCCCGCTGCTCGGCGAAGGTGAGCATGTGGATGAAGGCCTTCTCGTGCTCGACCGAGCGCGGCCGGCCGCTGATCGAGTCGTTCTGCACGCCCAGCGAGTACCACTTGGAGATGAGCATCGAGGTGCGGAAGAACGACAGCTCGCTGGCGGCGAGCGAGAACAGGCCCCACGCGATCGACGCCTCCTTCCACTCGGCCTTGAGCTGCTCGGGCAGGCCGCCCATCCCCGAGACCTGGCCGGCCATCAGCGCGACCAGGTAGTCGGGCTCGAAGCCGGCGAACTTGATCTTGGCCTGGTCGGGGGGCAGGTTGAGGGCCTTGGCGAGCTGGGTGACGATGAGCGAGTCGAAGTAGGCGAGGTTGGAGCCGGCCGCCGACTGGAACGAGGTCGCCAGCCGCTTCACGTTGGGCAGCGAGCACATGTAGTTGATCGACTTCTGGCCCTCGATCTCGATGGCCTCGAGCGACATCGCGGCCGACGCCACGGCGCGGGCGATGCCGAGCACGGTGGGCGCGGTGGCGCCGACGATGGCGTCGCCGACGGCGGGGTTGGTCAGGGCCTCGCGCGGCAGCTTCGCCAGCTCGGCGAACGCGGCGCGGGTCTGGCCGGCCAGGAACTCGCTGGAGAAGACGTGGAAGCCCCAGCCGCCGATCGCGGTCTGGAACGCCGACAGCATCTGCAGGTGGCCGCCCATGGTGGTCGGCTTCATCTCGCCGATCTTGCGCAGCGAGGCCTCGGCGGTCACCGCCAGGCTCAGGAACTCGTCGAGCTTGCCGCGCGCCCCCGCCACGTCGCCGGCCTGCGCCAGCTCCAGGATCTCGCTGGTGGCGGTGGCGCCGGCGGCGTAGACCCAGGCCCGCACGACGCGGTGGTACGCCGACGCCGCCAGGCCCTGGTTCTTGAGCTTCTCGGCGGCGGTGCCCTCGGCCTGGGCGGTCAGCGCGAGCTGGGCCAGGCCCTTGGGCAGGCGGCCGGCCTTGTCGAGCTCGAGCAGCCGCGTCCACTCCTGCGCCAGCATCGTCTGCCAGCTCGCGTACTTCTCCTCGAGGACCTTGACCACGGCGTCGTCGATCGCCATCTCGGCCTCGCTGACCGGCAGCGGCCGCGGCAGGCGCTTGCCGGTCAGCAGCTCGACCGCGGCGTAGACGTCGGCGACCTCGACCGCCTCGGCGCCCTGGGCCTTCGCGAGCTGGACCAGGTCGACGCGCTCGCCGGTGTTGGCGTCCTGCGCGTAGCGCATGCCGATCGGGTAGCCGAGCTTCTTCTTGCCCTTCTCGATCGAGCCCACGAACTTCTGCGGGATGCCGCCGACCGGGCCGATCGTCCCGTCGGGGTTGATGATCCCGGTCATGGTCGCGGTCGGATCGATCTTCTCGCCCAGGATCGACGCCAGGTAGCCGGCGGTCATGAGGCCCGACGCCGACGCGCCGTCGACGTGGCCGCCGGCCTCGGCCGAGAACTTGAAGTCGGTGAGGTCCTTGTTGATGACCGTCGAGGCCACGAACGAGGCCAGCCACACCCCGGCGCGCCACTGCGGGCCGAGGCTGCCGGCGACCTCCTCGTAGATGCCGATGCGGACCGCGCCGTCGGGGTTGGGCGAGGTCACCAGCTCGACCGGGCTGGCGCCGCCGACGGCGGGGGTGCCGCCGCCGGTGCGGACCCACATCGAGTCGACCGTCACCTTGTTCTCGGCGCCGGCCAGCGGCACGACGGTGGCGCCGCCCTTCTCGCCGGTGCCGAGGATGAGGGCCTGGGCGGGCGCCTTGGCCTCCGCCTTGAACGCCAGCGGCGCGACCTGGGTCGGGCCGGCGGTGACCGGCCGCGGCCCGGGCGGGGTCGGGGCCGGGGTCGGGCCGCAGGCGGCGGCGAGGACGACGAGGAGGGCGGTCAGGGCCGAGCCGGTGCGCTTCACGGATCGAACCTATCCCAAACTTGCCCGCGGGTGCGGCCGCGGCGAGGATCGACTACCCCGCCGCGACCCGTCGCCCGCGAGCCGCCCTCGGCCCGCTCCGGTCGCCGCGGCCGGGGAGCTCCGCGATGGCCCGCCGCCTGCCTCTCGACCGCGCGATCGATCTGTACCTCGACCATCTCAAGGTCGAGCGCGGCCTCGCCCCCGCCACCCTCGACGGCTACGGCCGTGACCTGACCCGGCTGGTCGGCTTCCTCGGCGCGCGCGGCCGGGTCGACGTCGACGACGTCACCGCCGGCGACCTGACCGACCACCTGATCGAGCTCGCCGACGCCGGGCTGGTGGCGCGCTCGCGCGCCCGCGCCCTGGTCGCGATCCGCGGCCTGTTCCGCCACCTGGTGGCCGAGCGCTGGCTCGACGCCGACCCCGGCGAGCTGCTCGAGGCGCCGCGGGCGGTGCCGCGCAGCCCGGTGGTGCTGGGCGAGCGCGCGGTCGCCGACCTGCTGGCCGCGCCCCGCCGCGACACGCCGCGCGGCCGCCGCGACGCCGCGATGCTGGAGCTGCTCTACGCCTCGGGCCTGCGGGTGAGCGAGCTGGTGCGGCTGCCGCTGGCCGACGTCAACCTGAGGGCCGGCTTCGTGCGGGTCACCGGCAAGGGCCGGAAGACCCGGCTCGTGCCCATGGGCGCGGGCGCCCGCGACGCCATCGTGCGCTACCTCGCCGAGGTGCGGCCGGCGTGGCTGCGCGGTCGCGACGAGCCGGCGCTCTTCCTCACCGAGCGCGGCCGGCCCATGACCCGGCAGGGCTTCTGGAAGCTGCTGGGCGCGTACGCCCGCGCCGCCGGGGTGCGCGCGGTCGGCGGCGCGGTGTCGCCGCACAAGCTCCGGCACTCGTTCGCCACCCACCTGCTCGAGCGCGGCGCCGATCTGCGCGCGGTCCAGGCCATGCTCGGCCACGCCGACATCGCCACCACCCAGCTCTACACCCACGTCAGCCGCGCGCACCTCATCGAGCAGTACCGCAAGGCGCATCCGCGGGCCCGGGCGCGGGACCAGGCCCAGGATCGGGACCGCGACCGCGACCCCTGACGGCCACGGCGGTGACCGCGGTGCCGGCGGTGACGGCGGGCGCGCCCGCGCCTTGCGGGGCGCGGTCCGGCCCTTCATAGTGCGCTGGAGATGGACGACCTCACGCCCGAACGCATCCGCTGGATCGTCCAGGGCATGATCATCCTGCTCCTGTCGATCGCGGTCCACGAGTTCGGCCACGCCTACGCCGCCGACCGCATCGGCGACCGCCTGCCGCGCCGGCAGGGGCGGGTGACGCTCAACCCCGTCGCCCACGCCGATCCCATCGGCACCCTGCTGCTGCCGCTCCTGTTCCTGGCCACCACCGGCGGCCTCGGCTTCGGCTGGGGCAAGCCGGTCGAGCACACCACCCACGATCGCAAGCGCCGGGTCTTCATCTCGTTCGCCGGCCCGGCCATGAACGTGCTGCTCGGGATCACGGTCGCGATCCTCCACGCCACCCTGGTCGCCACCGGCGTCCTGCGCGTCGATCACCACCTGTCGATCGCGCTCGGCTACGCCGTCATCCTCAACTTCGTCCTCTTCTTCTTCAACCTCCTGCCGGCGGCGCCCCTCGACGGCGGCTCGGTGGCCCGCGGCCTCATCCCGCGGCGCTGGCTCGATGGCTGGGACCGGTTCGCGGTCTACGCCCCGTTCCTGGTCATGGCCTTCATCCTGGTGCCGGCCCTGGGCCGGGTCTTCACCTACCCGGCGCGCTTCTGCATGGCGCAGCTCTACCAGGGGGTTGCGCTGATCTTCGGCACGGGCGATCTTGCCGACTTCATGGAACGCATCTTCCGGCTCTAGCCGGGCCCGCCGCCGATGATCGACCCCGACTACAAGGTCACCCTCGACGTGTTCGAGGGGCCGCTCGACCTGCTCCTGCACCTGGTCAAGAAGCACGAGCTGGCCATCCTCGACATCCCCATCTCGTTCGTCACCGCGCGCTACCTCGAGTACCTCGACGCGATGACCCGCATGGACATCGACGTCGCCGGCGAGTACCTGGTGATGGCGGCGACCCTGTGCCACATCAAGTCGCGCGAGCTCCTGCCCGACCTCGAGCCCGAGCCGGGCGAGGAGGGCGAGGACGGCGAGGACGGGGTCGAGGCCGACCCCCGCGCCGACCTCATCCGCCGCCTGCTCGAGTACCAGAAGTACAAGGAGGCGGCGCTGTCGCTGGGCGATCGGCCGGTGGTCGGCCGCAACGTGTGGGGGCGGGGCACGCCGGTCGAGGACGCGGTGTCCGACGGCGTCGACCCCGACGCCCAGGCGCCCCTGGCCCAGTTCCCGGTCCACAAGCTGATCGAGGCCCTCGATCGCCTGATGCGGGCGGCCAAGGTCCGCATCACCCACGACGTGCTCATCGACCGCCTGTCGGTGAGCCAGCGCATCGCCGAGCTGACCGACCGCCTCGAGGTCGAGGGCAGCTTCAGCTTCACCTCGATGTTCCGCTTCGCGCGCCCCGACGTGGAGATGTCGGCGGTCGAGATCCGCCACGAGGCGGTGGTGACCCTCCTGGCCATCCTGGAGATGGCCAAGCTGCGGCTCATCGCGGTCAGCCAGCCCGACGGCGCCGACGACATCCAGATCGCGCGGGCGACCGAGGACCTGCGGGGGGCGGTGGCGCGGTCGGTGGTCGGGACCGAGGATTATCGGTAGCCAGGGCGCGGCCGGGCTTCCCGGCGTCAGATCGGTGCGCTATCTACGGGCACCCAACGTGAGTGGCATGCGCAAGAAGCGAAAGCTCCGCGGTCGCGCCGAGCGCGCGGCCCTGGCCGCGGCTGCGGCCGAGGCCGGGGTCGAGATCGTGGCCGACGAGGCGGAGGCGGAGGCGGTCTCGGAGTCGGCGGCGGCCTCGGAGTCGGATTCGGAGTCGGATTCGGAGTCGGTCTCGGAGTCGGATTCGGTCTCGGAGTCGGATTCGGAGTCGGACTCGGATTCGGAGTCGGACTCGGACTCGGACTCGG
>CAADGB010000039.1 GCA_900696455.1 uncultured delta proteobacterium | reverse complement strand
GGCTGGATCAGGCTTGCGCCCATTGTCCAATATTCCCCACTGCTGCCTCCCGTAGGAGTCTGGGCCGTGTCTCAGTCCCAGTGTGGCTGATCATCCTCTCAGACCAGCTACGCGTCTTCGCCTTGGTAGGCCGTTACCCCACCAACTAGCTGATGCGACGCAGGCCCCTCCTTCAGCGCCCCTTGCGAGGCTTTCCTCCCCAGGATCGGGATCCCGGGGAACGTATGCAGTATTAGCGGTCCTTTCGGACCGTTGTCCTCCACTGAAGGGCAGGTTACCTACGTGTTCCTCACCCGTCTGCCGCTGTACTCGGGGCCGAAGCCCCTTTCTCGCTCGACTTGCATGTGTTAGGCCCGCCGCTAACGTTCGCTCTGAGCCAGGATCAAACTCTCCATGTAAGAGATTTGAACCTGAAGCTCCTGAAAACCCGAGGGTTTCCAGTGAATCAGGGTTCTACTTGCGTACGCCGCCGTCCGGGTGGCCTTGCGGCACCCCGTGGGCGGCTAAAACCCAACGTTTTCGATCCGCTATCCAGTTTTCAGAGACCGAATCAGGCCTCGGTGTGTGTCGCCGAGGGATGCTGCTTATACTGGCCGTTCCCTCCATCGTCAACCTGGATCGCGTTTTTTTTCGGCGGTCGCCGAGCCACGTCGTAACCGGGTGGAAATACGGCAAAAAATCGCCTACGCTCGCGCGCGATGCTGGAGCGGATCGGCAACTGCCGCATCGTCGAGGAGGTCGCCTCGGGCGGCATGGCGGTGGTCTACCGGGCGATCCAGGACTCCCTGGGGCGCACGGTGGCCATCAAGGCCCTCAAGACCTCGGCCTCGGCCGAGGAGCACATCGCCACGCGGTTCGAGAGAGAAGCCAAGAGTCTCGCGAACTTGCAGCACGAGAACATCATCAGCGTCTACGATTTCCACCGCGAGCACGGCTCCCTGTTCATCGTGATGGAGTACGTCGCCGGGATCGACCTGTACGACCTGCTCGACCGGTGCGGCCGCCTGCCGTTCGACGTGGCCGCCATCGTGGCCCTCCAGGTCGCCCGGGCGCTCGACTACATCCACTACCGGGGGATCGTCCACCGCGACATCAAGCCCGCGAACATCATGATCGCCCGCCAGGGCGGCGTGAAGCTGATGGACTTCGGCATCGCCCGCGACCGCTCGTTCGAGGACCTCACGGAGGTCGGGACCGGCATCGGCACGCCGGCCTACATGTCGCCCGAGCAGATCCTGGGCGACAAGATCGACGCCCGCAGCGACCTGTTCTCGATCGGCGTCGTGCTCTACCAGATGCTCACCGGCGGCAAGCCGTTCGTCGAGGACGAGCAGCGGTCGGTGATGCACAAGATCCGGCTCGAGCGCCACGTCCGCGTGCGCAAGCTCAACCCCGACATCCCGCGCGAGCTCGAGCGCATCGTCGACCGCTGCCTCGAGAAGCAGCCGCGCGATCGCTGGCGCTCGGCCCAGCACCTGGTGATGGCCCTCGAGCGCTTCCTCGCCCGCTACGTCGAGATCAACTACCACGCCCGCCTCGTGCTCTTCCTGCGCAACCAGAACGTCATCACCCAGCTCGAGGCCGACGAGTACGTCAGCCCGCTCGTCGGCGTGCCGGGCCAGAGCGCGATGGGCCAGCCGAACATCACCGCGCGCCTGGTGGTGCGACGGGCGGCGACGGTGCACGGGGTCGTGCTCGGCGTGCTCCTGCTCATGCTGGGCCTCATCCACGTCGCCCCGCTCGGCGAGGCGCAGCCCGGCAGCGCCGGCGAGGCGACGGTGCGCAAGGGCCACCTCCGCGTCGACGCCTACCCGTGGGCCAGCGTGAAGGTCGACGGCAAGCCGGTGGGGACGACGCCGTTGCCGGCGCCGCTCGAGCTGCCGGTCGGCGCGCACACCGTCACGTTCGAGCACGCGTGGTACGCGCCGCTGGAGCGCACCGTCGAGGTCAAGGCCGGCCCCGCCGATCGGCCCCAGCAGCTCCTGATCGACCTCGAGGACGAGGGCACGCTCCTGCCGGGCAAGGAGCTGCCGGCGGGGGAGGAGCTGCCGTGAGCTCCCACCGCACGCCGGCCGCCGCGCGCCTCGCCGTCCTCGCCGCCCTCGTCCTCGCCGTCCTCGCCGTGGCGAGGCCGGCCGCCGCCAGCCGCGACCACGTCGTCCACAAGGTCAAGGAGGGCGACAGCCTCGCCCTCCTGGCCGCCGAGTACTACGGCGACCGCAACCACGCCGTCTTCATCATGGTCGCCAACAAGCTCCTGCACCCGCGCCCGCTCAAGAAGGGCGAGCGGCTGCGCATCCCGGTGTCGCGCGACGTGACGGTAGCCGTCGGCGACACCTGGGACGGGCTGGCCCAGGCCCACCTCGGCGACAAGCGGCGCGGCCGCTACCTGGCCGAGTTCAACGGCGCCCGCGCCGAGGGCACGCTGCCCGCCGGCCTCGTCATCTCGGTGCCGTTCCACGTCACCCACACCGCCGCCGCCGACGAGTCGGTGGCGAGCATCGCGCTCGCCTACTTCGGCGACGCGGCGAGCGCGGCGATGCTGCGCGGCTACAACTTCCTCGGGCGCGACACCCTCGCCCGCGGCGAGACGCTGGTGATCCCGATCCACCACGTCAAGGTCCGCGACTCGGCGATGCCCCCGGTCGACGCCGAGTCGCGGGCGCGCACCGACAAGCGGCGGACGATGATGGAGGCGGCGAGCCGGGCCCAGCCGCGCGCGGTCGCCGCGTGGCGGCGCGCCGACTACGCCGAGGTCAAGCGCGAGCTGATCCAGCTCGACCTCGACTTCCTCGACGGCGACCGCGCCGCCGTCATCGGCACGCTGCTGGGCGCGGCCTACGTCGCCCTCGGCGACGAGGACTCGGCGATCGCGACCTTCCGGCGCGTGCTCGAGCGCGCGCCGGGCACGACGCTCTCGCCCTACCGCTACTCGCCGCGCATCCAGGCGGTGTGGCAGAAGGCCGGCGCCGCCGCGCCCGCCCCGTGACCGGCGAGGCGGTGGGGCTCACCGGGCGCCGGCGGGCGATCGCGGTCGCGGTCGCGGCGGTGGCCACGGCGGCGGCCTGCGGCCGCGGAGGCGACGAGCGCCGCGGCGGGACCGGAGCGG
>CAADGB010000038.1 GCA_900696455.1 uncultured delta proteobacterium | reverse complement strand
GCCCGAGCCGTCACCGCTGTAGCCCGTGATGGCGACGTTGACCGTGCGCATCTGGTAGTGGAAGCACGCGTGCCAGTCCCATCCGGTGCGCGCGCTGTTGCCGCAGACGAGCTGGAGGTTGAGGTCGACCGGAGGCGACCAGCCGCCGCCTTGCGCCACGGGCTGCGCGGGGTACTGCTTGTAGAAGCGCGTGAAGTCGAGCCACGTGTGAGTCCACACGGTGGCGAAGCCGCCGTAAGGATGACCAGCGTACACGTTGACGAAGTTGAACCCGGTCTGCTTGCCGTCCATCACGATCCCGATGGCGGTGGTGTTCTGCACCTGGTGCAGGCGCAGGCCGAGGTTTTGGTAGAAGGCGCCCGTCGTCGGCACCGGGGGGACGTCGCGCTCCGTCGCGGTCGCGCGCGACGAATACGCGAGGCGCGCCTCGCCCGACGGCGTGTTGATCTGATTGAAGGGGTAGATGTTGCAGTTGACGATCGTGTTGACGGCGTGCGGGCCGGCCGCGGGAACGTCGGCGACGTAGGCCCAATGGAACAGCGCGCTGACCTGGATGCCGCGACGGAACGTCTCGCCGCCCGCGAAGGTCGACGTGTCGCTCGCCCACGCGTTGAGCTTGAAGTAGTTGAAGCCCTGCGCGAGCACGTTCGCACCACCAGCGCCAACGGCAGCGTCGACGCGGTGCGCATATTCGGCGTTGTCGCCGCTGTCCGAATGCCGGACACGTTCGTAGCGCTGCGAAGTCTTGGTGGCGAGCACGGTGGCGTCGTCGGCCGGGCCGTCGAGCTGGTAGCCGCGCATGTTGATCGCCATGTGGTTGGAGTCGCCGATGTTGAGGCGCCAGCCCATCGGGCCTTGCGCATCGATGACCTCGGGCACGTGAACGCGCGCGCGGAACGAGACCGAATCGTCCTCGACGGCGTAACCCGGCGAACCGAACTGCGAGCCGCCCGAGCCGATGTGCGCGATGCCGGCGACAGCAACATCGGTCGTGCCGGCGACGGTGTACGAGTACACGTAGTGCGCGATCGTCTGCACGCCCGAGTACAGGAACGGGTAGGACGCGTTGCCCGCGGTCGTGCGCATCTCGACGGTGCCGGCCGCCGCGGTCGGCGGTGCGTCGACGAGGAAGCGCTCGTAGCGCGAGGTGCCCGCGCCCGTCGTCGTCTCCGTCGCGAACGTGTAGGGCGTGCCCGCGACCTGGATGATCGGCGTGCCGAGCGAGGCCGCGCTCATGAGGCCGCCCGAGTCGGCGACGACCTCGAGCTTGGCCTGGCGCATCGTCAGGCCGGCCTCGGGCAAGCGGAACGTGCCCGCGCCGAGCCCGGTCAACTGCGGCACCGTCGCGATCGTCGAGAAGGCGCCGGTGGCGACCGTGGCGCCGTCGTACGATCCGATCAGCAGCGGCACCCACTTGGTGACCGTCGGGCACGCGGCCTCATCCCATTCGACGGTCACCCACAGGATGGCGCTCGCGTTGATGATCGCCGAGCCGGTGAAGGTGACGTTGCACTGGATCGAGGTGTTCGCGTCGGCCGCCGGCCAGTTGGCCGCGAGCCACGTGGTGAAGTCGCCGTCGACGCGGAACGAGTAGAAGCCGCCCGAGCCGCCGATGGCCTGGCCGGTCTTCGTGTAGACCTGCGCCACACCACCGTCGAGCGCGAGCGAGAGATCCCACTGCGTGATGACGGAGCCGCTGTTGCTGACGCCGAAGACTTCGAGGTGCGCCTTGCGGATGACGCCACCGCCCGAGCCCGCGGCCACGCCCATCTGGTCGATGTGAGCGATGACGGCGTCGAAGGTCATCGCAACGCCGGATGCGACCGGACCGTTGCTGTTGGCGTCACCGTTGCCGCCAAAAAAGATGGGAATCGTCGCGATGCGCACGTCAGCACCCGACCTTCGCGTTGATGTTGCCGGGCATGGAGCCGCCCTGCGCGGCCGGGTTGCGGTAGCACCCGAAGTCGTTCTCGAGACGCACCGTCCAATATTCGAGCTCGCCGCGGAGCTGGATCGTCTCGCGCGGGTTGAGCGTCACGCCTTCGAGCTTGGTGGCGCGCATCCGTTGCCGGGCGTCGCTCATCTGGTTCTCGATGCACTTCAGCTCCTCGACGTCGCGACGAACGAGGGCGCGCGCCGGTCCCGTGAGGCGATGGAACGCGTCGCGCAGCAGGTACAACGGCTGCGACGCAGCCGGGTAGCCGAGCTGGATGCTCGACGCCATCGACTGCCAGTCGGGATAGCCGAGGAAGCGGAGGATCTCCGCCTGCTCGTCGTCGGTGAACTCCGCGGTGCTCATCGTGGGGACCTCGGGAACGCGATCAGCTCATGCCCTTCAGCTTCTTCGACGCGCCCGCCTTCAGGAAGGGCGGCTTGGGAGCGCCCGGTTGCGCCTGCGGTGCGCCCGCGGGTGCGGGCGTCGGGGGCTTGGCCTTGCCCTTGAGCTTGCCCTTGGGCTTGCCCGGGGCGATTGCGGTCGCGGCCTTCTTCGGCAGCATCAGACGCTCCAGTGACCGATCGAGGGCTTGAGGTCGGCGCCGTTCGGGGCGTCGCAGGGCTCGATCGGGCACCCCTGCGCCTTCACGTCGGCGATGTCGAAGGTGAGCGAGTCGATGATGAGGCCCTTGTTCCACACCGACACCGCACCGCCGCGGACGTAGCGGCAGTAGGTGGCGACGCGGTAGTAACGCACCGAGGGCGCGTCGGGCTTCGCCGCGTAGCCGGCGGGCGGGTACGCGGCCGGGTCGTAGCCGGCCTCGGCCCATTCGGTGGGCGTGGGGCCGTCCGTGCGCAGCGCCGGCTCGTCCTCCGGCGGCTTGGGCATCGGCGGCTCGTCCGGGGGCGCGTCGGCCGCCGGCTCGTCCGGGGCAGCGACCGGATCCGGGGCGGGCGCCTCGGACGGGGCCGGGGACGGCTCCGGCTGCGCCTCTGCGGCGGGCTCCGGGGTCGGGGCGGGCTCGGTGGGGGGCGGTGCCTCGGGCGCAGCAGAGGGCGCGCTGGGCGCCTCCACGGCCGCGGCCGGTGCAGGGGTCGGGTCGGCGGGCTTGTCGGCCGCCGGGGCGCTCGGGGTCTTGCGGGCCATGGTCGTCTCCTTGGTGGGGGATCGTCGTCGTACTCGCACCGCCATCGAACCGGGGCTCGGTGGCGGTAGGGGTCGACGCTGATCAGGCGTGCTCGATCACGACGGCGCGCTTGTAGCGGGCCGGGTCGCCGGTGAGGGCGTCGCTCGGCACCGCGAAGTCACCCGACCAGGACCACGCCTGGCCCACGACCTGCTGGAGGCGGTCCAGCGGGGCGCGGAGGATGTAGCGGATGCGCTGGGTCATCACCTGCACGCCGTTGTTGACGACCGAGAACGAGCCGATCTTGCCGGTGATGCCGGCCTCGGTGAGGAACTTCGACTCGTCGAGGTACTTCTCGTACAGCGAGCCACCGCCGATCACGATCGCGCGGCGCACCTCGATGCCGGCGTTGTTGATGACGTCGGCGCCGATCTCGCCCGACGACATCGACGCGCCCGCGCCCGACGACACCAGCGCGCCCGAGTTCGTCGAGCCCGGGTTCTCGGTGTTGCGGTAGAAGCGGCAGCCGATGAGCTGGCCGATCGCGTACTCGCGGTACGTCGCCGACTCGGGCAGCGACTGGTACAGGCGCTGGAAGACCGGATCCGCGAAGATCTCGGCCTCGCCCTCGGGCGTGAGGTGGACGTGGTAGTAGCCATCCGGCGTCGGCGGAACCTTCGCCGAGCGCAGGCGGGTGACCGCGTTGATCACGTCCTGCAGGGTGAGGATGTTGCCCGCGACGAGCGCATCGACCGACGCACCGCCGCCGACGCGCGTGATGCGCGAGCGGTTGGTGGCGTTGACGACGGCGCGCGCCGCGGCCGGGCCGGCGAGGCCCGCGGCGAGGAACAGCGTGCCGCGACCGAACGGATCGAGCGGGTTCGCGGGCACCGCGCCGATGATCGACACGTTCTCGGCGCCGACGGTGGCCGCGAGCGGAGCGGCCGGCGACACGGGCACCGGGGCCGCGTTGAGCAGCGTCTCGGTGAAGCCGTTGATCGACGCGACCTCGATCGCGGTCGCCGCGGCGAGGGCCGCGACGGCGAGGTTGGTGCTACCGCCGACGTACGCGCGGTAGAGGCGGTTGCGCGCGAGGCGGTTGAGCGTCTCGCCCGCGTTGAGGCCGAGCTGCACCGTGTTGCGGAGGAAGATCGGCGCGAGCGTGACGTAGTTGGTCGGCATGTGCGTGTCGATCGCGTTGCCGAACTGACGCGCCTCGGCCGCCCACTGCTCCATCGCGTAGGACGACGGAACGGGATCGGAACCGGGGGTCAGCGGCACGACCGACACCGGCAGGAGGCCGGTGCGCGTCATGACGACCTTCTCGCCGAGGTTGGCCTGCCAGACCTCGGGATTGGCCTCGCCGCGATACTGGAGCCGCGGGAACAGCGCGTCGTGGAAGATGCGCTCGAGGGTGCGGTCCTGGATGATGTTGACGAGCTCGTTTGGAACGCCGGGGAGAGAAACGGTCATGGGTCGGGGTACCTTTCAGGGTCGAAGGGTCCCGTCTCCTCGTGCTGACCGCCGATTGACCGCTGGCGTGCGCGTTGATGCCGAGAGGACTGGAGCGTTGAGTTGTGCCTCGACACTACTCGG